>JAZNYV010000023.1:0-11700 GCA_045594585.1 Faecousia sp.
GAATCGGGTGCCTCCAATAATGCGGTAAGGAATACCTGCCTTTTTGAAGGCGTTTTCCACAGCGTTGGACTGTGCGTTGGTGCGGTACAGGACCGCATAGTTCTTAAATCCCCCCTGATGACAGCCATCTAAAATGGTATCCGCCACAAAGGTCGCCTCGTCACTCTCGTTAGCGGCCTCATAGTGGACAAGGGACTCTCCTTCTCCGTTATTGGTCCACAGCCGCTTGCCCTTCCGTCCACGGTTGTTGGCGATCACAGCGTTAGCCGCATCCAGGATCCTCTGGGTAGAACGGTAGTTCTGCTCCAGACGGATCAGTCTTGCTCCGTGGTATTGATTCTCAAAGCTGAGAATATTCTCGATCGAAGCACCACGGAAGCGGTAAATGCTTTGGTCGTCATCACCTACGACACAGATGTTCTCGTAGCCCCCTGCCAAAAGGGAGGTCAGTAGATATTGCATATGGTTGGTATCCTGGTACTCATCTACGAGAACAAAGCGGAATTTCCTCTGATAGTAGACTCGCACATCCTCAAACTCCTGCAACAAACGCACTGTCAGCAGAATGATATCGTCAAAATCCAGTGCATTGGAAGACTTGAGCCGCTTGGCATATTCTTCGTAGATCTCACCTATACGGCGGAATCTGGCATCATCCCCCATGTCAAAGGCAAATTCCTTGGGGCCTCGGAGCTGATCCTTGGCCTTAGAGAGCATGGCAAGGACGGTTTTAGGCGGAAACAGCTTCTCGTCTAAATTCCGCTCCTTAAGTATCTCCTTAATGACTCGTTCGGAGTCGCTGCTGTCGTAAATGGTAAAGTCTTGGGTATATCCCAACCGGTGGATCTCCCTGCGGAGAATGCGACAGCAGGCAGAGTGGAAGGTCATGGCCCACACATCCTGACCTCCGGGGCCCAGCATAGCCGCCAGCCTGCTCTTAAGCTCATTGGCAGCTTTATTGGTAAAGGTAATGGCAATGATAGACCAGGGGGTCGCAGGCTCATAACGGCACAGCTCCTCTGCCCGTTGAGAATAGGACGAGTCCCCCTGTGCTACGTGAGCCTCAAGATAATGGACATCCTCCTCCGTGACCCACTCCGGGATCTCCATGGCATCTGACCCGATACCGAATCGGATCAGATTTGCGATCCGATGGATCAGGACCGTGGTCTTGCCGCTCCCTGCGCCTGCAAGGATCAGGAGCGGTCCCTGTGTCGTCAACACAGCCTCTAACTGTCGGCCGTTCATATGGGCAAACTGCCCGGCAATATAGGCTCGGCGAGCCTTTATAAATCGTTCTTCGTAATTCTTGTTCATAGTATAACCCAATTCCTTCTCGTTTCGATCATTTTTCTTGTTGCTCTTATTCTATTACATTTTCCCTCAGAAATAAAGAGGGTGTGAAAAATTTTTCCCTTACAGTAACCGATGATTTTTTCTTGACAGGATACCTTTTTTCTGTTATAATCACTAACATCTTATAGTCAGACTAACAAATACGGAGGTCCCCATGACACGAGAACAAGAGCGGATCACCAATCGCAATGCCATCATTGCAGCCGCCGTAAAGCTGTTCCTTCGGGACGGCATTGACAAGACCACTGTGGCACAAATCGCTGAGGAGGCACTCCTGTCCTCCATGTCCGTGTATCGCTACTTCGGCACCAAGCAGTCTATTGCCGTCGCCGTAGCCAACCATCTGTTGCAGGAATACTTAGAGGAGCACCGTCACCGCTGTGCGGAGACGGGACAGCCCGGAGAGACCGGACACGATGCCTTTGCACGGATCATCCGTGCCTACGTAGCCACCTACGAGGCCCATCCCGAATACGTGGATTTCCTCCAGGACATGGGCTTTTATTCCATGCGTGAGGGTCTGTCCTACGATTTGGATTATATGCAGTACGGTTCCATTCACGTGGAGCACATCGACCGCCCTGCCCGTCTTGCCCTGACCCAGGGGATCCGAGACGGCTCCATTCGTAAGGATATTGACATTGAGCAGGTAGGACTTACCCTTGCAAACCTCTTAACCGGAGGCGTCCATTTCCGTGGACTCATTAACGAGCAGCAGCAAACCGAGATCATCCGCCATACTGCGGAGATGATCATTTACTATACCAAGGAGGTCTAACCCACTATGACTGATTATATTCTGATTACAGATTCCTGTGCGGATCTGCCCCTGCACTATTACGAAGAGCTGGATATCCGTGTGATCCCCCTGTCCTTCCTGCTGGAGGGGCAGACCTATGCAAACTGCCCCGACGAGAGCTCCATGAAGTTCTCTCAGGTCTACCAAAAGCTCCGTGACGGTGCCAATATTACCACCAGTGCTGTAAATGTAGAAGAATTCAAGGACACCTTCCTCCCCTATCTGCAGGAGGGCAAGGATATTCTGTACATGAGCTTCTCCTCCGGTCTCAGCGGAACCTATAATGCAGGACGCATTGCAGCCCGGGAGCTTATGGAGGACTTCCCTGACAGAACCATTCGTATCGTAGATACCTTAGGTGCCGCATTGGGGCAGGGCTTACACGTCTATCTGACCGCTCTTAAGCGTAGAGACGGTGCCTCCCTGGAGGAAGCCGCAGCCTATGCCGAGGACATTAAGCTCCATGTAGTCCACTGGTTCACTGTAGACGATCTGTTCTTCCTGAAGCGTGGGGGCAGACTCAGCGGTGCTACCGCATTGGTAGGCAGTGCCTTAGGGATCAAGCCCATCCTCCATGTGGATAACGAGGGACACTTGATCAAGGTCTCCACCGTCCGCGGCCGTAAGAATTCCTTAAAGGCCCTGGCAGACAAGATGGCCCAGACCATCGTCGATCCCCGGGAGCAGACCGTCTTTATCGGTCACGGAGATTGTCTCGAGGATGCCCAATACCTGGCACAGCTGGTCAAGGATACCTGCGGTGTTAAGGACGTCATCATCAATTACGTAGGCCCCGTGATCGGTGCCCACTCCGGCCCCGGCACCATGGCTCTGTTCTATATTGGCAAGGAACGATGATCTACACAGATATTGCACCCCCACACAGCGGCAGGGAGAACACCTCTCCCTGCCGCTGTTTTTTCACGATGCCCAAATTTTCAAATTCCGATTTATCGAGCTGATTAAAAAGGCACAAACCACCAAATCACGCACTATCCCGTAGGGCAAGCTGCCCTCAGCTTGCCCTACGACAGCCTTGTACGATAATATGTTGCATGGTACGGGAATCGAACGGCTCCATAAATCGTAATTTACATTGATGTGTACGACGACCTGTGTTTGAAATTCTGCCTTGACAAACATAATACTTCGTGATATGATGTATTTCATGATAGGAGGTATGCTATGGATATTCAGTTAAAGCGTGGGCTGTTGGATGTATGCGTACTGGCAGCCATTCAGGACGAGGATTCCTACGGCTACAAAATCATTAAGGACATGAGGCCCTATATGGAGCTTTCCGAGTCCACATTATACACCATCCTAAAACGGTTAGAAACCGCCCATATGCTGACAGTGCGGAGCGTGGAACACAGCGGCCGCCTGCGGAAATACTACCATATTACCCAAGAAGGACATCAGAGGATCGCAGAATTCAAGGAGGATTGGTTGGAGATCCTTGCTATCTATCAATTTGTTACAAAGGAGGATCCGGAACATGACAAAGTATGATTTCCTTCAATCTCTGCAGGACAGCCTAAGGGATCTCCCCCGTAAAGAGGCAGAGGACCAAATCCGATTTTTCAGCGAAATGATCGACGATCGTATGGAGGAAGGTCTCAGCGAAGAGGACGCTGTTACGGCGGTGGGTTCTGTAGGGGATATCCGTCGGCACATTATAGATGGCCTCGCCCTTCCGAAAGCACGAGAGGAAAAGCCTTCCGGAAGAAGAAAGCTCCGCCCCTGGGAAATCTCGCTCTTAGCACTCGGAGCTCCCCTTTGGTTACCCCTGCTTATAGCCGCCTTTGCGGTAACCCTTTCCCTGTATATCAGCCTGTGGGCTGTAGTGATCTCTTTGTGGGCTGTTTTTGTCTCTCTGGTTGTTAGCGGTGTAGCCGTTATAGCAAGCGGTGCCGTTCTTGCAGTAGGTGGAAAGGGCGTTACAGCCATTGCTCTCATAGGTGCAGGACTGGTTTCCATCGGTTTGTCCATCTTCCTGTTTTACGGATGCAAATATGCAACAAAAGGCTCCGCTGCTTTCATAACGCTCATTTCCCGTAGAATTAAACAATCCTTTCACAGAGAGGAGGGAACGTCATGAGGAATCATACAAAAACATGGCTCATTGCGGCAATCGTGCTGATCCTTGCAGGAGGGCTTCTCTTTACATTCGCATTGGGATCCTGCGGGTGGGATCTTACCAAACTGAGTACAACGGAATTTGAAACAAATGCCTATGATATCACAGAGCCCTTTTCCCACATTTCCATAAATACCACTACCGCAGATATTCTCTTTGTTCCCTCTGATGACGAACTGTGCAAGGTAGTATGCTTTGAAGAAACCTCTGTTAAGCATACCGTAACCGTTCAGAACGGTACCCTTACCCTTGAGGCCGCAGACAAAAAGTCCTGGTACAGCTATATAGGCGTTTCCCTCCACAGTCCCAAGCTCACGGTGTACCTTCCCCAAGAGGAATACGGAACCCTGACGGTACAGGCAAGAACAGGAGATGTGGAGATTCCGGAGGACTTCACCTTTGAAGCCGTAGCCATTTCCGGAAGCACCGGGGATATTGCAAATCGAGCCTCTGCCGAAAAGACGATTACTGTAAATATCAGAACAGGGAGGATCCTGCTGGAAGATGTTTCTGCCGAGGCTATAGAACTCTCTGTCTCAACAGGAAGCATGACCCTTACGGATATCCTCTGTGACAGAGACATCTCCCTCCGTTCCACTACAGGGAAGACCCGTCTGAGTGGCATTCGCTGCAATAACCTCCAATCACGGGGAAACTCCGGAGTGCTCCTGCTGGAGGATGTGATCGCAACAGGCTCCCTCTCCCTTACGAGAACCTCCGGAGATATAAAGCTGGACGCCTGTGATGCTTCCACCCTGGTAATCAAGGTCAACACAGGAGATGTAACCGGCACTCTGCTGACTGATAAGATCTTCATGGTCCAAGCGAACACCGGCACTGTTGATGTCCCCAAGACCATTACCGGTGGAAAATGTGAGATCACTGCTACCACAGGAGATATTCAAATTACCATTCCATAATAAGTCTGCCTTCCGTGATCCCAAGGGATCGCAGAAGGCAGACTCATTTATTCAGCTTCCTCTACGGTTTTGGCGGTATTACTGCCATCGCCCTTGAGGTTTAGACGTTGCACAGCCTCTTCCCTCATTTTATACTTTAGGATCTTGCCTGCCGCGTTCATGGGGAAGCTGTCTACGAATTCAATATACTTGGGAGTTTTATGGCGTGCCATGCTTGCCTTGATATAATCAGTCATTTCTTCCCGAGTGATAGTTCCCTTCTCCTTTAGGATAATGCAAGCCATGATCTCCTCGCCGTACTTTTTATCCGGAACACCGATAACCTGCACATCACGGACAGCAGGATGGGTATAAATAAATTCCTCGATCTCCTTAGGGTAGATGTTCTCACCGCCACGGATGATCATATCCTTCAATCTGCCGGTGATCCGATAGTTGCCATCCTCGTCCCGACAGGCAAGATCCCCGGAATGGAGCCAGCCCTCTGCATCTACGGTAGCACGGGTAGCCTCCGGCATCTTATAATAGCCCTTCATAGTATTATAGCCACGGGAGCAGAATTCACCGTTGACCCCTGCAGGGACCTCCTCCCCGGTTTCCGGGTCGATGATCTTGCACTGGATATGGGGGAAGGCATAACCTACCGTATCACAGCGGAGATCCAGCGGATCGTCCCAGGAGGACATGGTGCTGCCGGGTGCAGACTCCGTCTGTCCGTAAACACTGACGATACCCGTCATATTCATCTCATCCGGTTGCGCCGCTCTGCGCATCAGCTCCGGGGGACAGCCTGCACCTGCCATGATCCCTGTACGCATATGGGAGAAGTCCGTTTTCCTGTAGTCCGGGTGGTTGAACATGGCAATGAACATGGTAGGCACGCCGTGGAAGCAGGTGATCTTCTCCTGATGGATGCACGCAAGGGAGGACTTGGCAGAGAAATAGGGCAAGGGGCACAGAGTAGTGCCGTGGGTCATTGCCGCAGTCATAGCCAGAACCATGCCGAAACAGTGGAACATAGGCACCTGGATCATCAGCCGATCCGCCGTGGACAGATCCATACGGTCCCCGATACATTTGCCGTCATTGACTACGTTGTAATGGGTCAGCATAACACCCTTGGGGAAGCCGGTGGTGCCGGAGGTGTACTGCATATTACACACATCATTGGGGCGAACCATGGAAGCCTGCCGCTGCAGCTCCTCTGCAGATACCATATCTCCACAGCTCATAGCCTCCTCAAAGGTCAGACAGCCGGGCTGCTAAAAGCCTACGGTGATCACGTTCCGCAGGAATGGCAGACGCTTGCAGTGCAGGGCCTTTCCCGGCTGAGCCCCTGCGATCTCGGGACAGAGGGTATTGATGATCCCACGGTAGTCTGAGTCCAGACAGGACTCGATCATGACCAAGGTATGGGTATCGGATTGACGGAAGAGGTATTCCGCTTCGTGGATCTTGTAGGCCGTATTCACCGTAACTAGGACTGCACCGATCTTGGTAGCCGCCCAGAAGGTAATGTACCACGCAGGCACATTGGTTGCCCAAATGGCCACCTTGCTCCCCCGTTTGACTCCCATGGACATCAGTGCCCGTGCGAATCTGTCCACATCCTCCCGGAACTCCTCGTAGGTCCGGGTATAGTCCAGTGTCGTATACTTAAAGGCATACTGGTCCGGGAACTCCTCCACCACTCGATCCAGCATCTGCGAGAAGGTCAGATCCAGCAGTTCCTCCTTCTTCCAGGGGAACTGTCCCGTGTGGTCGTGGTTATAGTAGAGCTTCTTCCTCTGACCCCTGGGGGAGACAAAGGTGCTCATATAATTGACAAAGTGGGGGAAAATGATCTCCCGATCCTGCAGCTCCTCCATCCACTCCGGCTTCCATTCCAGAGAAATGAAGCCGTCATAGTTAATAGAGGACAGAGCCGCCATCATTTCGGCAACGGGGAGGGTGCCCTCTCCGATGAGATTATAGGTGTCTGCATCGTCGGAATCCCGTAGATGAACGTGCTGTACGTAGGCACCCAAATTCTTAATGGTGGTGTCTCCACTCTCACCATGGTCCCGATAGGGATGATGAATATCCCACAGGGCCCCTAAGTAGTCGCTGGCATACTCGTCCATGAGCCGGCGGAGGCGAGCAGTATCTGCATAAATGCCGCTGGTCTTAAGCAGGAGATTTACCCCCAGCTCCTCCCCTATGGGAAGGAGCTCGTCCAGAGCTTGTCTGACCTGCTCCTCCCGATCATGGAGGGCACATACCACCACAGAGGGGATCTGTGCCGCCTTGGCCACGGAGAGGAGCATCTTCACCGTATCCCTCTCCTCTACGGAAATATCAATAGAGGTGTCCAGGCACGGAATAGACAGCTTCTTATCCCGCAGCTCACGGAGGGTTGCGGTGATCTGATATTTATGGAAGGGGCCGCCCTTCTGTTGCAGTTCTGTTTTATGGAGATTGTAGACCTCGATCCCCCCGAACCGCATATCCAGAGCCGTATCCAACAGTTCCTGCCAGGGCAGGTCTAACCAACCACGGGTCGAAAAGGACAGCTTCATACTCCATCCTCCTCATATACGATCTTGTTCAGGGCACTCAAATAGGCACGGATGCTTGCGCCTACAATATCCGTAGAAATGCCGTGGCCGGAATAGAGCTTGCCCTCGGAGCGGAGCTTTACCAGGGTCTGTCCCATAGCCTCACGGCCCTCGGTCACGGATTGGATCTGGAAATCATCCAGCTCGAAATGTCTGCCGATGATCTGCTCCATAGCCAGAAAGGCCGCATCAATGGGACCGTCACCGAGACAGACTCCCTCTAACATTTGTTCCCCCTTCTTGAGCTTGAGATGGGCTGTAGAGGAAATGCTGTTGCCGGAGGTGATCACGTATTGTTCCAAAACATAGGTGGGAGGCACCTGCATGGCGGCAGAAGCGATAATGGCATCCAGCTCCTTCCCCCTAACACGTTCCTTCTTGCCTGCTATGTGGGTAAAGGCATCGTAAACCGCAGCGTGGTCCTCCTCGGACAGACTGTAGCCCAGGGACTCTACGGCTTCACGGATCACCGAGGGGTCATCATAGACCGTAAGGATCAGCTCCTCGCCCTTGTCTCCTGCGAGGCCGCTGTAGCCGGGATTTTTCCCACTCCGTCCCGTGCAGATCCGTTGGATCTGACCGGTGACCCGTTTCAGCTCCATGGTACGGATTCGGCAGGAGACACCGATGCGATCACTCTTGGCAGAGAGGACGCGGGCGATCTTGCCAAGGGAGCAGGTATTCAGTGCATAGGCCGCCGTCTTGATCTCCCCTGCTCCGCACCGGACAGCAGCTATGGCACAGGAATCCGCCATAGCAAGCTCGTCGGAGCAACTGACGCCCACGCAACGGTCCCGCAAGGCAGGGAGTCTGTCATACAGCTCTGTCACAAAGGTGCCGAATTCATCAGGGAGCATAGCCCCTGCAGTATCGCAGAGGGTCAGGGTCTGTGCCCCATTTTCCATGGCTGTTTGCAGTGCACGCTCCAGGAAGCCGTCGGAACGGGTTGCATCATAGGCAACGAACTCCACATCCTCACACAACTCACGGCAGGAACGGACCGTAGATGCAATGGCAGTCAGCATAGACTCCGGCTTCATCCTGTATACATATTCCATTACCACCGGGCTGACCCCTGCCACGACCTGCAGCCGAGGTCTGCGTGCAGCCTTCAGTGCATTCCAGGTCAGGGTAACACTGTCCTCAGACAGTGCCACGGGAACAGCAAGCACGCTGTCCTTTACCGCCATGGCTATAGACTTGATCAGAAGGCTGTCGATCTTGGGATTTGCAATGGCTTCCAGCTCCATCACGTCTACGCCCAAACGGTCCAACAGCTTGGACAGCTCGATCTTTTCCTTAAAAGACAGTCCCAGCTCCCCTGCAGCTTCCTTTAGGGTCACATCGCTGATCCGAAGTTCTTTCATATTATCACTCCCCACAAATTGCTATAAAACAAGCTTTGATTCCGTTTATTATACTCACTGAACAGGTATTTTGTCAAGAAAAAAACACTCAAAATCTTTATTTCTTTAAAGAAACAAAAATGATTGACAAATGCATCTCTAAGTGGTATCATTGTATAAATATGTAAGAAACATACATCAAATGTACGGAGGCCCAACTATGCAAGAGAAACAAATGACAGGTCTGCAATTCAAGATCCGGGAAATGGCTACCCGTATCCGGGAGCTGAGAGAGATCACCGGATTATCTGTGAAAGAAATGGCTAAGCGGACAGGTGTCACAGAGGAGGAGTACCTCCGCTGTGAGGCAGGACAGACCGATCTCAATATCGTTTTCCTATATCGCTGTGCCCTCAGCTTCGGCGTAGATATGACCGATCTGGTAGAGGGTCACAGCCCCAATCTCCGCTCCTACACCCTTACCAGAGCAGGAGATCGGCAGATGATCGATCAGGGCGGTCATCTGACCCATTACAACCTGGCCGCAGGCTTTAAGAATCAATACGCACTGCCCCTCTTCGTCGTAGCACACTACAGCGAAGAAGCCGAGCACGCAGATATGGAGCTGACCAGCCACGACGGTCAGGAATGCAACCTCATTATTAAGGGCACCCTTAAGATCCAGATCGGCGAGCATACGGAGATCCTCCGTGAGGGTGACAGTATCTTCTTCGACAGCTCTACTCCCCATGGACAGATCGCCGTAGGAGGAGAGGATTGTACCTTCTACGCCATCGTAGTCAATCCCAGCGAGGAACGTAAGACCGCCAAGCCCCAGGCCGAGATCCTCCCGGAGCGGGTCAAGCGTGATACAGACAGCCGGATCTACAAGAACTTCGTCATCCCCACAGAAAATTCCGAAGGCGGTATTGAAGCCATTGCCTTCCAAAACCAGGAGAAATTCAACTTTGCCTACGATATCGTAGATGCATTGGGAGATGCCAAGCCTGAGAAGCTGGCAATGCTCCATATTTCCGAGGATGGGACCGAGCATCGTTTCACCTTCCGTGATATGAAGCGGGAGTCTGCCCGTACTGCCAATTATTTTAAGTCCATGGGCATTAAGCGTGGAGATCGGGTGATCCTGGTTCTCAAACGTCATTATCAATTTTGGTTCTCCATTCTTGCCCTCCATAAGCTGGGAGCCATCGTCATCCCTGCCACCAACCAGCTCCAGGCCCACGACTTTGCCTACCGCTTTAAGGCGGCCAACGTCTCTGCTGTCGTCTGTACCGCAGACGGGGATACCGCCAATGCCGTAGAAGAAGCTGCAAGGGAATGTCCCGATCTTAAGCACAAGATCCTGGTGGGCGGTTCCCGTGAGGGCTGGCATACTTTTAACGACGAGTATACCATGTTCAGCAGCCACTTCGCACGGACAGAGGATGCACCCTGCGGCTCTGATCCCATGCTCATGTTCTTCACCTCCGGCACCTCCGGCTACCCCAAGCTGGCTGCTCACAGCTACAAGTACCCTCTCGGTCACTTTATTACTGCGAAATATTGGCATCGGGTCAATCCCGATGGACTCCATTTGACCATATCCGATACCGGCTGGGCAAAGTCCCTGTGGGGCAAGCTCTACGGTCAGTGGATGTGCGAGGGTGCTACCTTCGTATACGACTTTGACCGTTTTGATCCCGAGAAGATCCTCCCCCTCTTCGCCAAGTATCATATTACCACCTTCTGTGCTCCTCCCACCATGTACCGTATGCTCATTAAGAACGATCTAAGCCGTTTCGACCTATCCTCTATTGAGCACGCTACCATTGCAGGCGAGGCACTGAATCCCGAGGTCTTCCGCCAATTCTACCGTGCTACGGGTCTGCAGATCATGGAGGGCTACGGACAATCCGAGAGCACACTGATCATCGGCAACCTGGTAGGCAACAAGCATAAGATCGGCTCTATGGGCAAGCCCGTTCCCCTGTACGGCCTTACCCTTCTATCCTCCGACGGTGCCCCCGTTGCCCCCGGCCAGACCGGTGAGATCTGCATCGACATTTCCAAGGGTCTGCCTTGCGGTCTCAGCTTCGCTTACGAGGGTAGCCCCGAGGAGACCGCAGAGACCTGGCGTGACGGCTACTATCATACCGGCGACCTGGCATGGAAGGATGAGGACGGCTTCTACTGGTACGTAGGCAGAGCCGATGATGTGATCAAGTCCTCCGGCTACCGTATCGGGCCCTTTGAGATCGAGAATGTTATTATGGAGCTGCCCTATGTTCTGGAGTGCGGTGTCTGCGCTGCCCCCGACGAGGTCCGCGGACAGGTAGTAAAAGCCGCCATCGTCCTGGTCAAGGGTACAGAGCCTACAGAGGAGCTAAAGAAGGAGATCCAGAACTACGTCAAATCCCGTACCGCTCCCTACAAGTATCCCCGAATCGTCGAGTTCCGTGAATCCCTCCCCAAGACTACCAGCGGCAAGATCATCCGTAAGAAGCTGTAAAACTACGCAATCGGCTCCCCTCAAGAACGTCGT
>JAZNYV010000024.1:0-1773 GCA_045594585.1 Faecousia sp.
GGAATAATCAAATTCTCCCGCAAGGGCTCGGCACCACTTACAGCACTTTCGTTCTGCTTTGCGGATGATCTTGGGGGATAGGCCTGCCCTGGCATGGAAGTCGGCATTTGCCTTGACCGTCTGATCCACAATGTTCTGGCTGAAATTTTCCATTGCTGTAAGGAGCCAGCCAGAAACATCGTCATACCATTCTGCATTGGACACTGCATTTACAATACCGTTTACACGGTCCTCGTTTTTCGGAGCGGTCTGCGCCTTCAAGCCGATACCGGCCTTTTGGTTGAGGATCTGCTGAGCCTTTGCGGCATAGTCGGATACAAGCTTGTAGTTTTCATCCAAGGTGGAGGGGATCAAACGGGAGGCAATATTGTAATACATTCGCCCATCCGGCAGTGTCGCAGAGGAAATATGCTTCTCATAGGCCCGTCCGATCAATCGGGAGACCTCCAAGGAATATTCCTGTGCCTCTGCATAGGTTGCTGTGCCCTGCCGGATCTTCTGCAGCAGACCTTGAATGGTACCGCTGCTATCATAGAGCCGGTGGAATTCTCCCGTTACATCCTCTATGAGCTGAGGAGTCATATCTTCCATATTGGGCTCCTTACTTCTCGGAGCGGATGCCGGTCATATCCTGCAGGTTTGTGCTGCTGAAATATCCCGGTACCGCCTGATTGATCTTTCCTACACCGTCGCCGATACTGGACAGCATAGCCGCATCCGGCTCAAAGACCGGCTCCCATACAGGCTTGGTCAAATACAGCTGTTCCCGGCGATAGGAGAAGTCATCCCGGACGCAGGCAGCAAGGTATCCCACATTCAAGAACCCACTGCCGAAGGTTCTCTGTGCCTTCCTGGCTGCCAGTCTCAGATTTTCATGACTTGCCTTGATAGCCTCGGCACTGGATGGGTTGTCCGTCACGAAGCCCAGGTCATCCAGGGTCAAGCCCGTCTCCCCGGCAAACAGTGCCGCAAAGGTGCGGAGCTGCTCCGTGTAGGGGCTCATGCTCTGCTGGGTGAATTGCCCCAGCTTAGGCGTTTCCCCGTCCTCGTCCTTGGTGAAGGAGATAAAGCTGGACATGGTGGCTTTCCACTTATCCATTTGCTCCACATCGTTGGACAGGCCTGTAACATACTTCTGAGGGAAGCTGTAGAATTCTGCACTGACCTCGGAGCGTTTCAGCGTTCGCAGGGCACCCTGCATCAGATCCATGCAAGCCCGGCTGATCCGGGAATGGCCGAAGGGCCGAGCCGCATCCGGTCTATGTACGATGGGCACCAGTAGGGGATAGGGGGCATTGGTCTCTACAACCCCCTCCAGCCGGTTGCCCCTGTAATACTCCGTCCTGCCACCGACGAAGTATGCCTCCAATACGGGCTTGTTCTCTTTGTTCCGTTCAATGACCGCATAGCCCTCTGTCAGCATACCGGTAATGGGATCCATAATGCCTGTGGCATTGGCCCCGTCAATGACCTGCAGCCGAGGGAAGCCCTTCTCATCCGGAGAGATGTAAATAAAGCAGCAAGCACTGATCAGTGCCGAAAGGACCGCACTGTCAAAGAGAATGTCGCTGTTGTTCATCTGGAAAATGCTGTTCACATCAAAATTATCCTCCCGGAATTCCCGGAAGGCCAAACGGTCCGCCAAGCTGTCCACCGCCTTTGCACACCAGCCCAGGGTAGCAGACAGCCACCTCATATTGGGTGGGATGAGGGAGCCGAAATCCTTCACCCCGTTCTTCATTTCGTAATATTTATACCGCAGATTCACGCGGC
>JAZNYV010000025.1:0-8063 GCA_045594585.1 Faecousia sp.
GCACAAAAACCTATAAATCTGTGCATAACCTGCTCGAAACTATTTGCCAGAGGTTACGCTGAGAATTTTAGTTTTGAGACAGCCCCTTCTCTATGATCAGGGCCTTTTCCGTTATGCCCATATCGTAGCAGAAGATGCTTGAAAAAGCAGTATCACTTTCGTCGGACATTGATCGGACTTTAGTCGGACTAAAAGTCGGACTTTTATGCTATGTGTGCCGGGATAAGCAGACCTTCATAATTCGGGATTGCAGTTGTCCAAAAAGAGATCCCAAACAGCATAATCCCTTCCTTCTTCCTGTCATAGTATCTGCTTCGTTCCAAATGGAGATCAAACAAGATCTCGTTCTCTTGATAGTCCACTGTTGAAAGATAGCACTTGCTCAAAATATCAAAGTGCGTTTTGCAGAAATCCGGAAACTCTGCAACTCTGAGCAAAGCGTGATTCACCATTTCTCGCAACAGTCCCACATCCATATAAGTGGTAATGTGGATCAAAAAGGTTTGTTTCGCCTCCGTTGCAGGAAAATCTTTCAGATAGCTAAACGCCTGCTTCAATCGGATACGATCTTCATAAGTCATCGCCCCGTTTCCCCGTTGGTCTCCGGGCATACGGGACCAATACAAGTTGCTTAAAGCTACTCAAAAGGAGTTTTGACCTCTTATACAAATTCTCTTCGTCGATCTGATGTGCCGCACAAATGCTATGGATGCAAACCCATGCTACATTTACCCTAAAAATCAATACATATTTTCAAAAAATCAAAGAGGTGTCCAATATATTCGACACCTCCCTATACAACCGGTGTGTCCAACAAATAACATCCATCTTTTCTCGGCTAGAATGTGTTGAAAATCAGCTTCCTTATGATATAATGAAAAAATATAAGGAATTTTTCCTTCTCAGTCGTATTATAAGTGAAGGGGTCAGACGTGATCCTTTCTAAATAAGGAGGGAGATATATGGATAACGGTGCAAGTAGCTACCGCCGTTACCTTGATGGTGATGAAAGTGCCTTCAGAGAGATTATGGAGGAATATCATCACGGCCTTGTATTCTTCATCCATGGATATGTACAGGATATTCACACCGCAGAGGACATTGCCATTGATGTCTTTTCCGATCTCATCGTACATAAACATCGGTACAATTTCAAAATAGCTCTGAAATCCTATCTATATATGCTGGGTAGAAGTCGTGCTTTGGATCACATCAAGCACAGAAATTGTCGTCCTATGGTAGAGCTTTCTCAAGCCGAGGCTTTGAAGGACGAAACCTCTGCTTTAGAGGATCTTGTCTTGGCAGATGAACGGAAGCGAAAGATCCATACGGCTATGGCACAGCTTCCGGA
This sequence comes from Faecousia sp., assembly GCA_045594585.1. Classification (GTDB taxonomy): domain Bacteria; phylum Bacillota; class Clostridia; order Oscillospirales; family Oscillospiraceae; genus JAZOXB01. The sequence continues at coordinate 1,352 of JAZNYV010000025.1, forward strand.
GGATATGAGGGTCTGCCTGCATCTGATCTATTTTGAAGATATGACATATGAAGAAGCCGCCAAGGTTATTAGGAAAAGCAAGAAACAAATCGACAACCTTCTGTATCGTTCAAAGAAGGAATTGCGAACCCTTTTAGGAAAGGAGGGTGAATCCTTACTATGAGAAACATTCAAGAATGTTATGACGAAGCCCTTCGACGCAGTGAGAAAAGGATCAAAGAGCGTAAAAAGCGGAGAACCCACCTTCTCGTGGCTTGTATCCCTGTGGTACTCTGTTTGACGATCTTCGCAGGCTTCCTTTTCCCCGGTTTTGGTGTTAGCACGGACATGGCCGCACCGGAGGCAACTCTGCCTCTCTATCATGCAGAATCTGCTATGGGAGATGGTGCAGTCATTCTTATGGACTCCGTTGAAGTGGTAGGAAACGGACTTTCCCATAAGTACACCTCCCCGGAGGATGTTCGGGAAATCATGGATTTCATAACCACCATCGTAACTACACCCCAAACAAATACTACCGCTGAAACATCCGATATTATCACCGACAGCTCTCACACCGATGATGCTCTCATTTTGCCGGGTGGAGACACCCTTGTTAATGGCTATCAAATCACCCTGCTCCACAGTAGCGGCACCACCGAAGAATACACCCTCTTAGGCCCTTCGCTCACCAATTGTGTTACAGGAGAAGTGTTTCCCTTAAACGAAGAAACCTACTTTGCTCTGAAGGACTTATTGGGAATCTATCTGTATTGAATTGCCTTTACCGTTTTTTGAAAAGGAGGAAAACTCTATGAAGAAATGTATTTTTATCATTCTGGCACTTTCCTTGCTCCTAAGCATCACGGGATGCAAGTCGGTGTCATCCTTGTTCAAGGATTCCGACACCGGTCCTCTTACGATGGTGCCTATAGAATCTCCCACAACCGAAGATGGGATCACAGTCCGCTTGGTGGATCTCATCTGGCATGAAGAGGAGTACAGAACCACCTTAGAGGTAGAATGGATCAACAACACCCCTTATGAAGCAAATTACGGCTCGTCCTATGTGATCGAACGTCTTGAGGACGATGAATGGGTCAGTTGTGCTATGAGGGACGATCCGGCATTTACAGCAATCGCCTATATTTTACAGGCAGGTCAAACTCGATCTGAAATTTACGAGCTGACCCATTTCTATGATGTTTCCTCCCCCGGAACATACCGCTTCCGTTCCGGTTGCTATGTATACGAATCTCCCGACAGTTCCGTAGAGCAGAAAGTCATTGCAGAATTTACCGTAGAAACAGATACTACCTCTGTAGAGGCTGACTACAGCAGATCTCCCGTACAGTATTGTGCTCAATATGTACGCACGGACGGATCTCCGGAAAAGGTAGTTTTCCCCTGTGTGCGGATCATCCGCAGTATGGAGGATCTAAGGGACAATTATGACACTTGGAAAGACAGCTTCCATTTAGAAAGACGAGAAGCTATCTATGCCGATAGCACCATAGGTTTCTTAGATGTTTGCGACCAATATGACGATGGCTTTTTCACCGAGAACTATCTCCTCTTTGTCCTCTTGGAAGAAGACAGTGGCTCTATCCGCCATGAGGTACGCAGTGTAGAGCAAACCGCCGACGGAAAACTCAGTATTTCCATTGACCGTAAGGTCCCGGAAGTCGGAACCGACGATATGGCACAATGGCACCGCCAATTACTATGTCTATATCACAGACAGCACAGATTGAATCAAACAAATCCAAGAAAGGTCGGTGGCTCTGTATGAAAAAGCAAAAGTTCTTTCTCGCCCTTTGGAGCGTTCTCCTTGTATGTGCTATGGCAATCAACCTAACGGGCTGTACCTCCAAAGTCCAAGCTAAGAATCTTGCGGAACACATCACCCCAAAGGATGTGGAGCTCGCTACAGACCTCAGTTCCCAAAACGGGGCTGTAACGGACTTTGCACTTCGTCTGTTCCAAAACACAAGCAAGTCTACCGGAAATACATCGGTATCTCCCTTGTCTGTTCTCTGCGCCCTTTCCATGACCACCAACGGAGCAAATGCCGAAACCTTAGAGGAAATGGAACAGGTTTTGGGCATGACAACAGAAGATCTGAATCAATACCTCTACACCTATGTCCGGAATCTACCCCAAAGAGAAAACTACAAGCTGAGCCTTGCCAATTCCATCTGGTTTACGGATGATGAACGATTCACAGTGGAAGAAGATTTCCTCCAAACACTGACGGATTATTACAGGGTGGATGTTTACGCCACTCCCTTTGACAATCAAACCTGCAAAGATATTAACAGCTGGGTCAAAGAAAACACCGACGGCATGATTCCTGAGATCCTGGATCAAATTCCACCCAATGCAGTCATGTACCTGATCAATGCTTTAGCCTTTGATGCCCGGTGGTCGGAAACATATAAAAAGTATCAGGTCAGAGAAGGCGACTTCACCAAAGAAGACGGCACGATCCAAAAAGCCGACTTTATGTACAGCACAGAGCATAGCTATTTAGAGGACGAACAGGCTACCGGATTTGTAAAATACTATAAAGGTGGCAAGTATGCCTTTGTAGCCCTCCTTCCCAAAGACGGCATCAGCCTTTCGGATTACATCGGCTCCCTCGCAGGAGAATCTCTCCATGAACTGTTAGCCGAACCCGCTGATACCACAGTTTATGCCTCTATCCCAAAGTTTACATCCGAGTACAGCGTAGAAATGTCCGAGATCCTAAAAGCTATGGGAATGACCTCTGCCTTTGATCCTGCAACCGCCGATTTTACAGGTCTGGGATCCTCCACCGCAGGCAACATCTATATTAACCGAGTCTTGCACAAAACCTACATTTCCGTGGAGGAAGAAGGAACCAAAGCCGCCGCAGTCACCGCCGTAGAACCCGGAGACGGTGCCGCCATGGAACAGGATGAACCGAAAGAGGTTCACTTAGACAGGCCTTTCGTTTATATGCTCATTGACTGTGAGAACAACATTCCCTTCTTCATGGGAATCATGACAGATATGGATGGCTAAATACAGATATGGATGGCTGAATATTTAGATTGCATTTGCAAAAAGAATATGGTATCATAGAATCAAAGAATAAAGCCCTGTGCAGTTGTGGGATATGCCCCATTCGTAACAACAGGAACAGAATGATACGCCCATAACAATACACAGTTATGGGCGTATTTTGTCTTGTTTACAGACTATTAGGAAATATGTTTTCCGTTTCAAAGGAGCGTCACTATGAACAACCTTAAAAAATGGCTTTTGATCCTTGTGGCATTCGTAGCTATTGGCATTCTCATTTTCCAAGGCTTTACGATCCACAATCTAAAGGAAGAGCAGGAGGAACAGTTTGCTTCCCATATCGCTCTTGCCGCTCAGCAGTTTGGGGAATATAAGAAAACCGGATATGACTTCATGTATGAAGATGCTCTAATGGAACTTCATTCCGCTTCAAGCGTAGCACTCTTGTTAGAGGACAACGATTCTTACAAGGGACTCCACGGTGTATTGCTTTCTATCGTAGGTACTTACTATAGTTTCCCCGAAGATTTAGCCCTCTTTACCGATGAACTATACGCAATCCTGGATCGTTTTTCTGTAAACCACGATGCAGAAGATCTTTACGCCAAGCTGAATCAAATAGATAATACCCTAACAGGTATGATGATGGACCGAGCTGAAAAAGTAGACTAAACCCCACTATTCAGAAAGGATGTGACCCTATGAAAAAGAAGATCCTTCTTATTGGCTCACTTAGCCTTGTACTTCTTTTTGTTCTTGCAGTTTTGTTTATGGCAAAAAGCTCCCTTGGAATCAGTAAGGGAACCTATCTTCTATCCGACCATGGTGCGTCCTTGATCGTCATTGATAATGCTCCTGTTTCCATGCATAGCCAAAGGGATAAGGATGACTTATTTGAAGATTTGAGCGACGGGGACAAAGTTCTGATCCTTCACGATGGGATCGCAGAAAGCTATCCCGGTCAAACAGGTGTATATTTTGTCCTGAAGCTATCCGACGGTAGCATGGACGATGTTCCTGCAGGAGTCATTTCTTCCCTGCAAGAATTAGGCTGGCTCTCAAAATCATAATTTAGGGTAGGACTCGTCATGAAAAACAAAAGAATTTGCCCCAAGTGTAACAGTACCGACATTCTCCTGGTTTCCGGAAAAGCAGGTGCTTACGGCTCCGGCAACAACATACAAACAGGAATGACCATATTCTCCGCCGTCCTTGTCCATCGCTCTATCTGCTGTTCCTGCGGCTATTCGGAAGAATGGATCGACAAGGAAGATATTCAGAAATTAAAAAAGAAATACGATAGAGATTAAACACCATTCTACGCACAATAGCTGTACGAGGTGACGAACTATGAAGAAATTTCTTATGATTCTATTTACATTGATTTGCCTCCTAAGTCTGGTAGCTTGCGGAGCAAGATCCGGAAAAGACTTTGACAAGCCCGATGATTTATACACCTTCGAGGCCACAATTTTGGAAATCCACGACTCCTACTTCCTTGTAGAGCCTGCGGCAGATTCTCAAGAAATCAACAGCTCCGACAAGATCCAAGTATCCACCCAAAACGCAGATTCTTCTACCCAATGGCAAGTAGGCGACTCGGTGCGGATCACCTATAACGGTCAGATCCAAGAACTCTACCCCGCCATTCTGCCACAAGTCTATAAGGTAGAAAAACTGTCCCCTGTATCCACGAAAGAATGAAACCATATTTGACCGTCAACCTATTAGACAAACTTGAATTTGATGACTGGAGGTTTTTTATATGTTTGACATTACTGTTGATGATGTCTTAGCAGTTTATGAACAACTTAAGGATAGATATGCGTTAGTCTTGACAACTACCTCTGCATTGGACGAAGGTTTTACCATTGATTGTCCCATTATTGTAGGTAAAGCACATGGTCAAATCATTGAATTATATGAAGATGGTGGCGACTTTATTTTGGATGTAATGGACGAGAAACAAACAAGAGGTACACATTGGCACCCTAATGATGTAGACGGTGCAATTGACGACATTGTAGAATTTCTGGAAGGAAAATCGGATTATGAAATGTACCCATTTAAACAAATATAATTTCCTTTTAGTACGATCCATCACACGAAAACAGTTAGACAAATTCCAATTTGTCTAACTGCTCCGCAGTAACGATACCGAGCAGGTTAGGGCAGTGAAGAAAAGTACTGCACCGAGCACGCATTGTCAGCGGCGACTCGCCACCAAATTCCAATTTGACAAAGGGGTGCGATCATATGAAAGAGAACCAAATGAAAGTGTTTACGATCATTGTTCGTATGCTCTTAATATTCGGCGGACTTGGGATACTGATTGTTTATCCTATTATGATTAAAAATATTGACAACGACCCTTTGTATCAAACATTATTTGTTATTTCAAAAATTTCAGTAATGACAGCTGCGATAGGATTATTTGGCAATCTTTTCCGTGCCTTATTTTTATTGCACCAAGAAGAAGTAAAAAAACAAAATAGCAGTAACAAACGGTAAGGTAGATTTCAACTTAACAAGTGAGTGTGAGTTTATGAAGCAATTACACAAGTTGCTCAAAGTGTTTATTTGGATTCAATTAGGCGCTTGCTGTGGTCGTGTGCTTCAACGGTATCTTGACCCGTAACTTTTAGCATACAAGTAATATCGAGACGCAAAGAAAGTCAAAAAAGCAGAGGAATTTCAAGCAATTTATGCTTGCAAAATTCCTCTGCTTATGATATAATCATATTACTTGGCACGGAATAACAAAGGAGGTTGACTTATGGCATATCCAGAGTGGGTCGAGAAGCAACGCAGACCCGGTACCAACATTAGCTGTATACGAGGAAAGTACTACCTTTACGAAGTTACTTCTGTATGGAACAAGGAAAAGGGACGAGCTCAGAAGAAGACCGGGAAATACCTTGGGCGGATCACAGAAGAAGGTCTAATCCCTCCAAAGGAGAAAAAGAGCGAGCCTGTCTCTGGAAGTATTTCCACAAGGGAGTACGGAGCAAGCAGTACTTTGTTTCAACTGGGTCAAACCCTTTATACCCACCTAAAGGATAGTTTCCCGGAAGATGCAAACACAATTTTTGCACTTGCGATTCTCCGGATCATCGAGAAATGTCCATTCAAACGAGCTGCATTTCTATATGAAAGATCTTATCTGTCAGAGGTTTTAGGAGATATCCCTCTCTCCGCTTCCAGTATAACTGCTTTTTTGCAGAACTTCGGCATAAAGAGAGAGCAGCAGGTTGGATTTATGAAGGAATACCTGACGGACTCTAAATATATTCTATTCGATGGCACTAATATAATTAGTCAATCCGAGGAGATGGATATCAATCGATTAGGCTACAATAGCCACCGTCAGTATGATCCCCAGATCAACCTGATGTACGCCTTTTCCGCTGACCAACACAAGCCGGGATATTATAGAATTTTACCCGGTAATATCCGCGATGTAAAAGCCTTCAAAGTAAGCGTTGAAGAACTTGGAATCAGCAATACCGTGGTTATTGCTGACAAAGGATTTGGATCAGAGCAAAATTTTGAGCTTTTGGAAAAGAGCGAACTAAACTATATTATTCCACTTAGAAGAAACAACGGACATTGTGATCGGACAAAGATAATTTCAGGCAATAAAGCGAACTTCGATGGGTATTTCCTGTTCAACGGGAGGGCTATC
>JAZNYV010000026.1:0-20074 GCA_045594585.1 Faecousia sp.
CTGTGGGGACCTGTAAAAACGGCTGTTTTAAGCCGTTTTTACAGGTTTGCAGCCATTATACACTGTATTTTTCCAACGCAAAATAGTCCTGAAAGCCTTGGCTTGCAAGGACAATTGCGTTGTTCAGTACACATTATATATTATATATTCAAAACAAGGACAATGGAAAAAAGCAACATTACACAGAATCATCATACCATAATACAGCAAATTTTTCAACAGGAAATCGCACTTGAGTTTCCTCGAAACGATGCTATTTTCAGCTCTTGACGCCCTTCTTGTAGGCAGGAGCCTCGCTGAAAGCGTAATAAGACAACATTTGCATCTATAACTGCTTTTTACGGAAACTCAAGAAGAGATTCATAAACTGGAATTTGAAAAACTGGGGGTTAGGGAGAAGGATTTTTCTTGCAATGCGGATTTTTTCTGTTATAATAATAGGTAGAATGAACAGAAAAGGAGAGATCTCCATGCTGGAACAAAAGATTATTGACAATTATATTGCGATTCTCCGTGAGGAGCTGGTCCTGGCTACGGGCTGTACGGAGCCCATTGCCATTGCCTATTGTGCCGCCAAGGTGCAGAAGCTGCTGGAGCAGCCCCCCGAGCGGATCACTGCCGTCCTCAGCGGAAACATTCTAAAGAATGTCAAGAGCGTGGTCGTCCCCAACACCGGAGGACGGAAGGGTATCCGCCCTGCCATTGCCGCCGGCATGGTAGCCGGAGACGAGAGCAAGGATCTGCAGGTCATTGCGGATATCTCCGAGGAGAAGTTTGGGGAGATCGACGCCTTCTTAGAGAGCGTCCCCATCCGCATTACCACCAGTGACTCTCCCTGCAAGCTGGACATTGATATTACCGCCTACGCAGGGGACCATATGGCACGGGTGCGGATCACCAACCACCATACCAATGTGGTCCATTTGGAAAAGGACGGGGAGGTATTCCTCAGCAGCCCCATTGTAGATGCGGCGGAGGAGCAGCTGACCGACAAGAGCTGCCTAAACGTAGAGGACATCCTCCGCTTTGCGGATATCGTCCCCCTGGAGGATGTGGAGGATATGCTCCAACGGCAGATCGATCTGAACTCCGCAATTTCCGAGGAGGGACTCCGTGGTACCTGGGGAGCAAAAATCGGACGCATTTTATTGGAAGATTACGGGGATGATATTAAGCAGAAGGCAAAGGCCTATGCCGCCGCAGGCTCCGATGCCCGTATGAGCGGCTGCGAAATGCCTGTGGTCATCCTCTCCGGCTCCGGCAACCAGGGCATTACGGCCTGTATGCCCGTTGTGGCCTATGCCAGGCACATCGGTGCCACCAAGGAACAGCTCTGCAGAGCACTCTTGGTCTCCGATCTTGTGACCATCCACCAGAAGACGGGCATCGGCCGTCTGTCTGCCTACTGCGGAGCCATCTCCGCAGGCGTAGGTGCCGGTGCAGGCATCTGCTACCTCTTAGGCGGCGGCTACCGTGCAGTCTCCCATACCATCGTCAATGCAGTGGCGATCCTGTCCGGCACCATCTGTGACGGAGCCAAGCCCTCCTGTGCCGCCAAGATCGCAGCAGCGGTGGATGCCGGTATTATGGGCTATCGGATGTACCTCCACCACAAGGAATTCCGAAGCGGTGAGGGTATCGTGGCAGACTCCGTTGACGATACCATTGCCAACGTAGGCATGCTGGCTGCCCAGGGGATGCAGCAGACGGATCATACCATCCTGCGGATCATGCAGGATGGAGAATGTATGTGATTTTTAAAAAATCCTTATAATCCGGTCATAAATTCGTAACATTCCGGATCTATGCTGATTATACACAGATATGACGGTCTCGGAGACCTCTCCGAGACAGAATCCTTTGTAAAGGAGCGAACCCTATGAACTACGATCCTCTATTCCCTAACAACGGCACAAATCGGGAAGAAGAACCCTATGCCGAGACTCCCCCTGCGGACCTGTCTCCGGAGGAGGTGCCCTATGAGGCTCCCGTGGAGAACAACAACGACCACTTCCCCATGCCGGAGCCTCCTGTCACGGAGGAGAAGCCCCGGATGCAACAGGAGCCCCGGACGCAACAGGAACCCTATTACGGCAGAGCACCCTATGAGCCTCCTATGGGAGGCCCCGGAACGGGACGGCAGCCCTACTATAGCAATCCCTATTACGGCTATCCCCCACAGGAGCCGCCCCGCAACGGCTATGGTCCCCGGACGTCCTACGGCTCTGCTTATCCCTATACGGGGACGCCCTACGGCGCAGTCCCTCCCTCTCCTCCTCGGGAGCCGGAGCCCAAGCCTAAGAAGAAGGCCAATCACTGGTTCCTTATTCTGCTGATCGCAGGCTGTGTTCTGATCGGGACTCTCAGCGGCATCTTGATTGCCGGCATGGTCGGAGGAGATGAGGAAGAAGAGCTCTCCCGTCCCTCTGTGACCCAGCCCACCCAAGACAGCGGCAGGGAGCCTACGGAGCCTTCTACCCTTCCTCCCCGTGAGACCCAGCCCCTGGCCACCGCCAACGGGGAGCAAATGACCCTGAACCAGATCTACACCGCCAACGTGCCTGCCATTGTGAGCATTACCAACGAGTATACTCAGACCCTGTTCGGGCAGTCCGCCACAGCCGCCAGTGCAGGCTCCGGCTTTATTATCACCTCTGACGGTGAGATCCTGACCAACTACCACGTAGTCGAGGGTGCGGAGCGTCTTACTGTGACCCTCTACGACGGCAAGGAGTATCCTGCCACCCTGGTGGGCTATGAAGCAGAGAGTGACGTGGCACTGATCAAGATCGACGCACAGGGCCTGCCCGTATGTGCCATCGGCGACTCTGACCGGGTCTTTGTAGGGGAGCAGATCGCTGCCATCGGCAATCCCATGGGGGAACTGAACTACACCATGACCGTGGGCTACGTCAGTGCTATGGACCGCTTCGTGAATACGGACGGGACTCCCATCAATATGATCCAGGTAGATGCCGCCATTAACCCCGGCAACTCCGGCGGTCCTGTATTCAACCTCTACGGTGAGGTCATTGGTATCGCAACAGCCAAGTATTCCGGCACCCTTAGCGGTGGAGCCACCTTAGAGGGTCTGGGCTTCGCCATCCCCATCAATGACGTCACGGAGATCCTCAACGATCTGCGTGTGAACGGCAAGGTTCCCGACCGTGCCTATATGGGTGTCATGGTCAGCATGGCACCTCTGGACGAGGCTACCTACGGCATTGACCACGGAGTATTCGTCCAATCCGTGGACGAGGGGGGCAGTGCCTATAAGGCAGGCATCCAAGCCAACGACATCATCCTCAAGATCGGTGACGAAGAGCTTAACGCCTACGAGAATCTCCAGCAGACCCTGCGGAAATACCGTGCAGGGGACGAGACCACCATTACGGTCTACCGCAACGGGGAGATCCTCACCATGCCCATTGTCTTCGATGCCAAGCCGGAGACTACGGAGCCTGTGACCGAGGTCCCCACCGAGACTCCCACAGAGCCCGAGGCCACAGAGTTCCCCTGGGAGGACTTCCCTTGGGAGGACTTCCCCTGGGGTGACTTCGGCGGTTGATCCTTAACAAAATGCAAGCCTCTCTCTGAGAACGGTCTCGGAGAGAGGCTTTTTGTATTACTTGTGGTAGAGATTATTGTTCTCGTAGGTGGCCTCGCAGGTCAGGTGTATGCCCAGCTTACGCAGGACGCTCTCGTCTACAGAGGACAGGAGGACGCTGGAATGGAGCTGACTGCCGCTGAGCTTCTCTAACTGTGCCATGGCTCTGCGAGCATTGCTGTCTGTGGCGGCACAGATGGCAAGGGCGATCAATACCTCATCCGTGTGGAGTCGGGGATTCTGACTCTGCATATGGTCTACCTTAAGGGTCTGAATGGGGACGATAACGTTGGGGGAGATGAGCTCAATATCGTCGTCGATCTTGGCAAGGGTCTTGAGGGCGTTTAAGAGGGCGGCTGAGGTGGGACCTAATAGGACGGTGGTCCGCCCGGTGACGATCTGCCCGTCGGGGAGCTCAATGGCGACAGCCGGCTTCTTGGTACGGGCGGCAAGGGCTAAGGCGGCAGGAACGGTGCGGCGGCTCTCCGGCTCGATCCGCAGGGCACGCATAAGGAGCTCGATCCGCTGACGCTCTCCCTTGTTGCCCATATGCTGCTTCTCCTGGCAGGAGGCCTGGAAGAAGCGGCGGATGATCTCCTGCTTGGAGGCCTCGCAGCAGACCTCGTCATCACTGATGGCATAGGCCAGCATATTTACGCCCATATCCGTGGGACTCTTATAGGGACACTCCCCGTAGATCCGCTCAAAAATGGTCCGCAGTACAGGGAAGATCTCTACGTCCCGATTGTAGTTGGTGGTGGTCTGCCCATAGGCCTCCAGATGGAAGGGGTCGATCATATTGACATCATCCAGGTCCGCCGTAGCAGACTCGTATGCCAGGTTGATGGGATGCTTAAGGGGGAGGTTCCATACGGGGAAGGTCTCGAATTTGGCATAGCCTGCCTGGACCCCGCGCTTGTGCTCATGGTAGAGCTGGGATAAGCAGGTGGCCATCTTGCCACTGCCGGGACCGGGAGCGGTGACGACGACGAGGGGCTTGGTGGTCTCGATATACTCATTACGTCCGTAGCCCCTGTCACTGACAATGAGGTCCACATCTGCAGGGTAGTTGGGGATGGAGTACATATGGTAGACGTTGAGACCGTTCTCCCTCATACGGGTCTCGAAGAGGACGGCAGAGGGCTGATCTGCAAACTGAGTCAGAGCAATGTTGTTCACCAACAGACCGTAGGAGCGGAATACGTCAATAAGTCGTGCCACATCTGTGTCATAGGTAATGCCTAAGTCTCCGCGACGCTTACTGCTCTCGATGTCTGCGGCATTGATGGCAATGACGATCTCTGCCTGGTCTCGCAGCTCCAGGAGCATCTGCAGCTTGTTGTCCGGGGCAAAGCCGGGGAGGACTCTGGCGGCGTGATTGTCATCAAAGAGCTTGCCGCCGAATTCCAGGTACAGCTTACCGCCGAACCGTTGGATCCGCTCCCGAATATGCTGGGATTGCAGACGAATATATTTCTCGGAATCGAAGCCGATCTTCATAGGGATCCCTCCAAGTACATCATTCCCTCATAGTATAGCAGATTTTCCCCGGAGAAACAAGGGCAGATTTCTTCTTTTGAAAATTTTACAGAAGAAAACCGCCTTCGGACTTGGGTCCGAAGGCGGTGCCTTTACCAGACGATGACTCTGGTGCCTATGGGCAGCTTGTAGATGTAGTTGCAATCCTCGTCCAGCATACGGATACAGCCGTGAGACAGGGGAGTGCCTACCCGATCATCGTAGACCGTGTCGTTGTAGTTCATAAGGATGGAGTGGAAGGCGTGACCGCCGTTGAAGATCGAGACATTGTTGACGTAGTAATAGTCAAAGTTCCAGCGGCCCGTACGGGAGTAAATGGTGAAATTCCCGGCAGGGGTGGGGGTGTTGTTGGCACCGGAGGAGCAGGGCATGGTCTTAATGACCTTCCAGTTCCCCTTGGAGCCTTGGAAGACGATGACCTTCTGGGTATAGCGGCTGACCCATACCAGGTAGTCCGTTGCACTGTCATAGCCCTTGGCATCTACCCAGCCCTCCTTGGTGGCATCGGAGTAATCCAGGGCACCGTTGGTGGTAATGGTATCGTCGGGAATGTCACAGGCCCAGCGGTCTGTCCAGCCCTGCCAATACTTACCGTTCTTGTCGGTGTAAGAGACCTTGAACACATCACCTGCGGGATGCCACTCGTTATACACGACAGCTCCCTTGGGCAGGGGAGTCAGATAGTTGGTCAGATTCTGATTGGCACACAGGAAGGTGTCGTACAGGACGGTGCAGGCCACACGCATGGTCTGTACTTCCTTCAGTGCATTCTCATATTCTCTGCCGTAGGTGTCGTACCAAATATTGTTGATCTCGTCAGCGGCCAGGGTGCAATTGCAGCCCCGGGCATAGATGGTGATCAGCTTGGCTCTGCCGGAGCCCTCTAAACGGGCGTCTACCTTCTCCACCTTTACATGATCGGCAGTGCCGTCTAAGACCAGGGAGTCCTCTGCGGCCATCACAATGAGATCTGCGTGACCCCGGGCAATGAGCTTGGAGAAGCCGCCCATGTAGACAGCCTGGGAGCTGCCGCCCAGAGTCAGTGTGGAGGAGGCACCCATCTGTGCGGTGATACAGTTACCCTCAATGGTTGCTTCCGCAAGAATGCCCATGGTCAGACTGTCTAAGGAGCCGGTCATGTGTACCACAGCCATATTGCCCATGGTCAGAGTGGAGCAGGAGCCGTCCAGGGTAAGGGAGGCCTTCTGTCCCATGGTGACGGTCTCGCAGGAGCTGTTCAGACTTGCGGAAGCATTGGGGCTCAGATCTAAGGTCAGTGCGGTGCCGTCAATATCCACAGAACCGCCGCGGAGCAGAACATTGGTGTAATTGCCCTTGGCACTGTGGCTGCCCAGGAGGGAGCCTAAGTATGTGGCGTCGCCGATGTATTCCACACCGCTGCCACCCAGCCAAACCTGGTCAATGGAGGAGGTGACCTTGCCCTCTGCGCAGATCACCAGCTGTTTGGTGGTGAGCCCTGCCAGATCCAGGTCGATGCCGTTCTGCGTGCGGATCACCAGGGAGTCTCCAATGGTCCAGTCCGTCACGGTAAGATCTGCGGGAGTGCCCTGGGCGAGGATCAGGGTGCCCTCTACCGCCAGCTCATGGGGGAGGGGATCGGTGCCTCGGTAGAGGATGCGGCCTTCACCTACGATATCTTGGGGGGTGTTGGCAATGGTGTCGAAGAGATTAAACAGGAGCTGTGCCACCTCTGCACGGGTAATGGTCTTCTTGGGCTTTACACTGCCGTCGGTGTAGCCGTTGACCAGACCCAGCTCCTTCATGGCACCTACGGCGAAACGGGCGTATTCCGATACGGTATCTCCGTCGGAGAATTGGGTATAGGCCTCGCTGTTTACCGTTGCAATGCCGAAGGAACGGCTAAGGACCACCATAGCCTGCTCACGGGTAATGGGGGCGGTGGGAGCAATGGTAGTGGCAGTGGTGCCGTTAAAGATCCCTGCGGCAACGGCGGCAGACAGCTCGCCGTAATACCATGCATCGGGGTCCGCATCTGTGAAAACGCTGAGATCTGCTGTGCCTGCAGCACCCAGGAGACGTGTGAGGACAGCGGCCATTTCCGCACGGGTAATATTCTTGCCCGGATTCAGATTGTGATTGGCATCCCCGTGGAAAATACCGTTTTCCACAGCGAACATAAGAGCGGGACGGCTCCAATCATCGGGATATTCGTATTCCGGCTCCTCCGGCTCTGTAGGTTCCGTAGGCTCCTCTGAGGGCTCTGTGGGCTCTTCGGAAGGCTCCGTGGGCTCTTCAGAGGGCTCTGTAGGCTCTTCGGAAGGCTCTGTAGGCTCCTCTGCCTCTATAACGCCCAAATACAGATAATCCACCAGGAGGGTATCGGCGTAGAGGGCCTTGCCGTCAAGGGAGAAGCCTATGGCATCTACCTTGCCGCTGAGTCCCAGAGGCTCTGTGGTAAAGGTCTGTGCCTCGCCGTTCACAGGAGCTACCTTGCCCAGGGAGATCACTTGGAGGGCTCCGTCTACGGTGATCCGCAGGCGAAGCTCCGCGGGACTGCCCAGGGAGGAGCCCTTGGGAGTCAGGGACAACTCAAAGCGATCCTCCGGCTTTAGGGTGTAGCCGGTGTCCTCGGTATATTCCACCAAGGTGGTCTCGTTGTAAACGTAGCTTACGGTCAGATAACCCTTCTTGGTATAAAGGTCCGTGTTGGGGCCGATGGTGGAGGGGGTGCCCTTACGGGTCTGTGTCCAACCGGGGGCAGGATTCTGTGCAGTTTCAAAATCAAAGTACAGGCTGTCCTCTACCATGCCCCGGGGAGCTGCGGCATTGGCTGCGGACAGGAGCAGGCTGAGAGCCAGCAGCAGGGAAACGAGCCTCATAGTTCTTTTTTTCATAGAATCCTCTCCTTTGCGGTTATTCAGCATTCAAAGAAGCCCTGGCACAGGCGGCACAGGGACTCCTGGTCCCTTGCTCCCATGAGCTCACAGGCAGAGTGCATTGCCAGCATGGGTACACCGACGTCCGCAGCGGGCATGGACAGGAGGCTGGATGCCATGGCTCCCACGGTGCCTCCACCGGGAAGGTCTGCCCGGTTCATGTAGATCTGCAGGGGGATGTTCTCCTTGCGACACAGGGCCTGCACTACGGCACAGGTCTCCCCGTCGGAGGAATAGCGGGGGCTTCGCTTTAGGACTACGCCTCGGTTCATAATGGGTCCGTGGGCGCCGTCGGCAAATTCCATATGGTTGGGATGGGCGGCATGGGCACCGTCGCAGGACAGCATCATGCCCTTCATACAGCCGTTGAGGAAGTCTGTACGGCTGAGACCCAAGGCACAGCACAGCTTCTCCAGGATGAAGGTAAGGGTCTGGCTGTCGCCTCCCCGACGGGTGTTACTGCCGATCTCCTCGTTGTCGTAGAGGACGGCTAAGTTGATGCCCTTGCCCCGGCTGTGGGTGAGACCGTAGAGGCTGCTGTGGACGGAGCACAGGTTGTCCAGACGGGGGGAGGACAGCAGATCCTTCTCGAAGCCTACCAGGGTAGCCTTGTCCATGCAGTAGGCATATAGCTCGAAGGAGAGGATCGCCTCGGGACATACCCCCAGCTTGTCTGCCAGCTTGCCCGAGAGATAGCCGTTTTTGCAGAAGCCTTCTTCAATGGTGCGGCACAGGGGCAGCAGGTCTACGTTGGCCTTAATGGGGACGCCCTTGTTGACCTCACGGTTCATATGGATGGCGAGGTTGGGAATGGTGAGAACAGGCTCCTCCCAGGATACCAGGCGGAGCTCCGGCTTCATGGGATCCCCGGAGTCTATGAGCACGGGACCTGCCAGGGACAGGGGACGGTCCATCCAGGTGCTGAAGATGGCACCCCCATAGGGCTCTACACTGAGCTTGAGACAGCCGCCGGCGACCTGCTCCGGGGTGGGCTTGATCCGCAGACAGGGCCAATCCGTATGGGAAGCAGCCACACGGAATACATTCTCCTCCCCAATGGTCATAGCCGCCAGGAAGGTGCCGTGGGCAATATAGTACTTCCCTCCCCGGCAGATCCCGGAGAAATCATCGGTCAGAGAAAGGGCCTCAAAGCCGTGAGCTTCCAGATATTCACCGCTCCGGGCTACGGTATGATAAGGAGAAATGCCGCCATCCAGGAATTGGCATAACTCGGTAACGTAATCAGACATATACTACCTCCTGTTGAGTAAAAACTATGTTACAAAAAGTATAGCATACTTCCATAAAGGAAGCAATGGGCAAACGCCCTTTTTTTATTTTTTTCTGAGTTCCTTCCCATTTGCCGGAGCAGGCACCGATACGATAAAAAACCTCTTGCATTATTTTGGGATATATGCTAAAATGAATGTAAATTCTAATGCGAGAATATATCCCTTGCATTGAGACTTAAAGGAGGCTGATAAGATTGATACGAGTAGACCGAGCGGAGCTTACCCGTAACGAGATCATTCGGGTTGCGGCGAACCGCTTTCTGAAGGACGGATACACAAAAACCACCTTCGCTTCCATGGCAAAAGCCCTGAATATGAGCACCGGCAACATGACCTTTCACTTTCCGACGAAGGAGCATATGCTTGCAGAGCTTGTGAATATCCTCTGCAGGTATCAGCGTAAGCTCATGGAGGAGGAAGCCAAGGAAGGCTACGGCTCCGTAATTGCCGTCTGTCTTGAGCTTCTGACCATTGCTTCTGCCTGCGAACAGGACGAGGCGGCAAAGGACTTCTTCCTCTCCTCCTATCGGAGCGAGATCTGCATGGATCTGATCCGCAGGAGCGATAAGGAACGGGCAAGGGAAGTATTCCGGGAATACTGTCCCCATTGGACAGAGGAGCAATTTACGGAAGCGGCGGTTCTGACCTCGGGCATTGAGTATGCCACCCTCCTCACAACCGGTGAGTCTGCAAGCCCGGAGCTACGGGTGGAGGGGGCCTTGAGAGCCGTTCTCTCTATCTACAATGTCCCCAAGGAACTGCAGGATGAGAAGATCAAGAAGGTTCTTTCTATGGATTACCGCACCCTTGGCATGGATACCCTAAGACGGTTCAGAGAATTCGTAGACCATGCCACGGAGCAGGCCCTTCTGGATCTGCTGAAGCGAAAGCATTAAGGGCGAAGGCCTTTTTTGACATGAAACAAGGAGGAAATCACATGAAAGCAAAAGGAAAGCTTCTGAAGCAGGCTGCCAGCATTCTGCTCTGCCTTGCCATGGTATTGGGCTGTCTCCCTGCTGCAGTCTCTGCAGCAGAGGGCACCTGCACGGAAAGCGGCTGCGGCGGCAGCTATGACAACGGCTTCTGCTCCCTATGCGGCGGATATGAGGCACCGGAGTTAGTCGGCGCACGGTATGAGATCGCCAATGCAGGGCAGCTATATTGGTTCGCAGACCGGGTCAACAACGGTGAGATAACCATAAACGGTGTCTTAGTGAAGGATATCACCGTAAACGAAAGCGTCCTGGATGCCAAGGGGAAACCGGTAAACACCTCCTCCCTGAGGCCTTGGACGCCCATCGGAAAGGGCGGCGAAGACGGGGATTTCTACGGCGATTTTGACGGAGACGGATATGTGATCCGGGGCTTATATTGTGTGACCTCCAAGAATGACGCAGTGGTCTCTACCGGTCTGTTCGGCGTCCTCCATTCCTCTACGGTCCGGGACCTCCTGATCCAGGATTCCTATTTCGAGGGGGCGGGTGTAGGTGCCTTTGCCAGCTGGGCCATTGATTCCTCTATCGTCAACTGCCATAGCAGTGCAACGGTGAAGGGCTACGAGAATGCAGGCGGCATTGTAGCTAATGCCACCGCCTCCATCATCCTAAACAGCGGCAGCATAGGGCGGACCATCATAGCGAACCCCCGTGACGGTGCACTGGGTGGTGTCTTAGGCAGAAGCATGATGATGACCGGCGATCGGTTTGCATCGGTCTTCCGCTGCTATTATAACGGCACCTTAGAACGAGAGGATGCAGGCAATCTCGCCCTCAATTTTGTGGGTGCCCTGGTAGGCAATATACAATTTGTAGCATTAAGCGAAAGCTATTATCTGGATACCCTGGGGGATGCCATCGGATCGACGGAAACCATCTATGATGATACGGATTATTCCTTTGACGAAGGCACGGTGCTCCCCAAGACCAGGAGCGAGTTTGCAAATGGCACGGTCTGTGAGCTCATGGGCTTCCACCCGGGGATCGACAATCCCAGGATGGACACCGAGGAAGCCTGTCTGCTCTGCCCGGAGACCTCTAAGATCCACATTCCCGTGGAGCAGATCGATGGGGAGGTGCTCCTAAACATCGCACCCGGCAGCTACACCCTGCCGGGCAGGGTGCTCCCTGCCAATGCCAGCTGCAAGGAGATCCTCTGGACGGTCTTAAGCGGTCCTGCCACGGTCAGCGGTTCGGTGCTGAATGCTACCGCTCCGGGAACCATCGAGCTACAGGCCACGGTGAAGAACGGCGGCGTAGGACGGCAGGACTTCCTCCGGAGCTACACGATCCAGTGTACCGAGGGACGGGCCTTCGATATAAGCGGAGGCTCCGTCATCATCGAGAAGCATAACGACACCCAGTGGAAGATCACCTATGGCTGGGTAGTCACCGGCACAGAGACCTTCATCCAGAACGCAGACCAGCCGGTGTGGATCACCGGCGAGACCCAGCAGCACAGCATCACCGTAAAAAGCGGTGCAACCCCTACCATCGGTCTGCGAGATTGCAGCATTCTGGCCGGGGATAACGAAGCGGGGCTCGGAATTGAGCCCGGTGGGGCAGTCGTCCTGCAGTTGAACGGTGAAAACGTTCTTGCCTCCTCAGCCAATGCAGGGATCGCTGTGCCTGAGGGTGCAGAGCTGACCATTACGGGCAATGGCTCCCTGTTGGCTCGTACGGACTACATGGGTAACGCCGCCATCGGCGGAACCGTAGACAGTGTCAATTGCGGAACGGTCAACATTTACAGCGGAACCGTAACCGCAGAGAGTGACGGTGGGGGTGCTCCCATTGGCGGCGGAAAAGGAAACGAGGTCACAGGCGGTCACGGCGGAAGCATTACCATCTACGGCGGAACAGTAACAGCCATATCCAAGGGATACTCTGCCGGTATCGGCGGCGGACAAAGCGGCGGAGCCGGAAGGATCGAGATCCACGGGGGAACCGTCACGGTCCGGAACACAGATCCCAATTATGAAGGTGCCTGTATCGGTACCGGCTGGGCGAGCTCCGGTGGTAGCGTTACCATCACCGGCGGCACGGTGGTCGCAAGCAACGCAGGAAAGATCACCGGTCCCGGAATCGGAGGAGACGATGTTGCCGTTACCATCAGCGGCGGCACAGTATCCGCTGAGGTAAACTCCAACTACGGAGATACCCCTCTCCAGGGAACGGTAGTCATCACCGGTGGCAATGTGAAGGCCACTGCCGCAACAGCACCCACCGACGGCAAGGGAACGCCCCTCAGCCTCCATACCCTCACTGTCATGGGTGCCTCTGAGGACAGCATCATGGAAGCTCTTGAGGGGGTCACCTATGGGCTGAAGGATGTGAAGCTCCTGGATGGCAACAAGCTGTATTGCTACCTGCCGGAAAACACAAGGATCCCAAGTGTGACCCTCGACGGCAAGCTCATCCCCGATGCAGAGGGGGATCTGATCTTCTGTGACCACTCCTTCGTGTGGGCCGTCTTCAAGGAATCCACCTGCACAGAGGAGGGCATTGAGGTCTTCCAATGCGAGATCTGCGGCTATCACAAAGAGGTGTATGAGACCATTTTAGCCCCCGGACCCTATCCGGAATCGGATCATCCCCGGAAGTCGGAGCTTGATGATACCCAGCGGTATTTCCTGCCCGGGGCCAAAAGCATGACGGTTACATTTTCTAAGGAGACGGAAGTGTTCCATAATTTTGATTTTATCTATATCTATGATGCCAACGGCAAGCAGATCGGGGAAAACTATACGGGTGACGAGCTCTCAGGAATGACCATCGAGATCACAGGGAACGCTTTTTCCGTGAGGCTGAAATCACATAAAAACGGCTCGAGTTATTATGGATATTCCATCGAATCTGTTTATGCGGAAGCTCCTGCGGATGCGGAGCATGTTGACAGACTCCCCCTGGCAGAGCACACATATCAAGACGGAATCTGCTCAGTCTGTGGAAAGGTGGAGCATGCCCATAACTGGACCTACACCAAGAGTGACAACACCATCACCGCAACCTGTAATGGAGAAAATTGCCCCGATACCAACGGCGGTTCTGTAAGCATCGTCGCACCCGACAGCTTGACCTACACCGGTAGTGAGATCGAGGCAGTTGTGGATAACAAACTCGTCACCGATGCCACCGTCGCAGTGGTATACATCGGCGAGGGTCTGGTGGAGGGCAAGCCTGTGAAGCCCGGCACCTATACAGCATCCATCACCCTGGGTGATGTGACCGTCAGCGTGGAGTATACCATTACAGAATGTCCCCACGACAGCTTCACCAATGGCGACTGCGACTACTGCGATTTTGTGTGCACCCACGACAGCAGCAGTGACTATATCAACGGCTTCTGCGAAAATGGCTGCTACGAGCCAGCCAAGCTCAATGGTGATATTTACGAGATCGGCAACGCAGGCCAGCTCTTCTGGTTTGCCCGTCTGGTGAACGATGGCACCACCGATGCAGATGCCGCCCTGACCGACCACATTACTGTCCCCGAAGCGATGGCATGGACTCCGATCGGTACCGACAGTGTACGATATGCCGGAACCTTTGACGGCAGCAGCTTCGCCGTGAACTTTGGCTCCCGGACCGTGACCCATAACGGCTATGGTCTGATCGGTTATCTGAGCGGTGGCACTGTTCAGGATGTAACCGTAAAGGGCAGCTTCACCGTGGATGCCCCCGTAAACGGCATCGGTGGCGTGAGCGGCTGGAACGACGGCACAAGCTATATTACCAACTGCCGTTCCTATGTAAACATCAGCTTAACAGAGAACGCAACAGCTCCCGCAGGAACCGAGCTGTCCGGGGATAATTCCGCTATGAAGATCGGCGGCATTGCCGGTGGCACCGAAGGTGCGGGCATCATTTACATTGACCGTTGTGCCAATTATGGCAGCATCCGGGCAGACGGTGCTCATGAGTGCATCGCAGGTATCCTTGGTTACGCCCAGAAGGGCAAGCTCACCAATTGTGCCAACTATGGCGACATTTCTGCCGATACCGCCCAGTATGTAGCCGGTATTCTCGGCTATGTGAATTATTGGGAGTATGCAGGTGTCCAAAACTGCCTGAATACCGGCTCCATCAGCGGCAGGATCTCTACCGGCGATATTGTCGGGTCTCTGCGTAAGCATGCAATGGATTCGGTGAAGAACAACTACTACACCGGCAGCCTTGGCTTCGGCGAAGTGAATGCTGACGGTCTGGGAAGAAATCCTGAGGCCACCGCTGTTACCGCCCACCGACTTTCCTCCGGCGAGGTGGCATACCTGCTGCAGGGCGAACAGACCGAACAGGTTTGGGGACAGACTATCGGTACGGAGCTTATTCCCGTCCCGGGCGGTGAGAAGGTCTACAAGGTGCTCAACTGCGACGGCAAGACCCACATCTATTCCAACACCGATGAAAACAAGACCCATACCCCCAATGCTGATGACGGAGACTGCACCACCGAGGTGACCTGCTCTGTCTGTGGGGAGGTCGCTATTCCCGGCAATGCAGAGCATAGCTGGCAGGACGCTACCTGCACTGCTCCCAAGACCTGCTCTGTATGTAATACCACCGAGGGCGAGGCCTCGGGGCATACCGATAATGACAACAACGGCTACTGCGACATCTGCACGGAGCGTTTGTCCCCTGCGATCCTTCACGGCAGATCCTTGAGTCTGAACGGTGATATTGCTATCAACTTCTATATGGATCTGTCCGAAGAGGTTCTTGCAGATGAGAATGCCTATATGGAATTCCGCAAGGAGGATGGCACTGTGATTCAGGTACCCCTTGCGGAGGGCACTAAAAAGCTGCGTAATACTGAGGACTACTATGTATTCACCATCCCCATGACCTCTAAGGAAATGGCAGATGTGGTAGAAGCACAGTTCTTCTGGAGCGAAGGCAGCACGGAGGAGTATACCTACAGCGTAAAGACCTATGTAGACAACAAGCTCCCCACCTGTGAGGATGAAGCTCTGAAGGATCTGCTCACAGCAATGCTCCACTACGGTGCTGCCGCACAGACCTTCTTCGGTTACCACACAGACCGTCTTGCAAACGAGGGTCTGGAAGCTCCGGACTATTCCGGCGTGAATATCGAGGGCTTCGAGGCAACTAAGGGACAGGCAACCAAGCTCCTCCGATTCAGCGGAGCCTCCTTGCAGCTTAACTCCACAACAGCCCTGCGGTTCGTATTCCTGGCAGATCCCGATTTGCAAGAGATCACCGCGACTTGTAATGGAGAGACCGTAAAATGGGCCAGAGAGGGAGCTGTCATCTCCGTTATTGTGGGGGATATTTCTGCCGAGAGCTTGGATGAATTCATTACCCTCACCGTAAGCGACGGCACAGACAGTATCGAGGTAAGCTACAGCCCCATGACCTATTGTCAGAATATTCAGAACAGCAATAAGGACATCCATACTCCCGAACTCAAAACCCTTATGGATGCTCTCTACGTATATAATCAGACAGCAAACGCCCACTTCGGCAACAACGGATGATCCCCAATCCAGGACCCACACAGAAATCACCCAACACCAAGGGGCTGTCTCACAACGTGAGACAGCCCCATCGGCATATCATTATGTAATATTACTTTCTGATAGAAATGTTTGATCTCTATTAGAAATTGGTATAAACCATTTTATCAAGAAACAGTATTATTGCGGCCGAAGGGAGGGATAAATCGAAATTTAGGTTTCCGGGAAATGGAAAAGGGAGCAGTTCTTGTGAACCGCTCCCTTGGGGGCTATGGAATTATTTCTCCTTGGCATATGCCACCACGATGCGGCGGTGGGGCTCGATGCCGGTGGAGAAGGTGGTGACCTGGGGATACTCCTGGAGTGCGGCGTGGATCACATGACGCTCGTAGGCGTTCATGGGCTCCAGGGTGAAGTTCCGACGGTACTTAACAGCCTTGGCAGCCATCTTGGCAGCCAACTGCTGGAGAGCTTCTTCTCTCTTGCGGCGGTAGGAGCCTGCATCCACATTGATACGCAGACGCTTCTCACGCTCACGGTTTACAGCGTAGCCGGTGAGGTACTGGATAGCATCCAGGGTGTCACCGCGGCGGCCGATCAGCAGACCTGCATCGCCGCCTACCAGGTCGGCACGGTAGGTCTCCTCGTCTACCTTGTAGGCGTGGGGCACTGCATCGGAGCCCATGTGCTTCAGAAGGCCTGCCAGGAAGGTCTCGATCTGTGCTTCTACACTGCCCTCGGCGGCGGGAGCATAGGTCTTTTCCGCTACGGGAGCCTGTACGGCTTGGGGCTTCTTCTCGGGCTGGGGCTTCTTCTCGGGCTGGGGCTTCTTATCAGCCTGAGGCTTTCTCTCAGGCTGGGACTTCTTCTCGGTGTGAGGCTTCTTTTCGCCCTGGGGCTTCTTGTCGGCCTTGACTTCGGGCTCGATCTTCTTGCCGGGACGGGAAATGACGCTGGGAGTAGGCTCCACACGCTCCTTGGGCTTGGCAGAACGGGATGCGGAGGACAGTGCGGTCTTGGGGGCTGCGGAGGCTTCGTCGGGAGCCTCGTAGGTGACCTTTACCTCGGCAGGGGAGGAGCCGATGCCGAAGAGGCCCTTCTTGGCGGTCTTCAGAACCTCCACCGACACACTCTCCCGGTCCAGCTTAAGCTGCTCCAGGGCGGCATTGATGGCATCATCAATGGTCTTGCCGGTGGTGATAATAAACTTTTCCATATTTTCTCCTTATTCTTGGCTGTTTCCGTAATGATCGGGGGAATAGGCACGACCACGGGCATAGGGGCGACCGGGCTCTCCACCGGGGAATTCTTCTTCCACAGGGGCTTCTTCCGGCAGACCCAGCTCCATACGTCTTTTTTGCTCGAATTCTTTGGCTGCAGCTTCCCGTTCCTGCTTCTCACGGAGCTGCTGCTTCTTCTTGCTGTTGGCATTGATGCCATCGGGGTTGGCTGCACGCTTGGCAGCACGGATCCGCTCCTTCTCTGCCTCTTCTGCGGCTAATTGAGCGGCCTTCTCACGTCTGACCTCGTCCTCTGCATCATAGATCTTGCGGTAGTGGTAGGTGAGGATCACGTCCTGGATGATACCGAATACAGACTGGGATACCCAGTAAACGGACATACCTGCAGGGAACATGAAGCCGAAAACCACAGACATGAGGGGCATCATCATCTGCATGGTCTTGCCGGTGCTTGCGGCCTTGGCGGTTTCTTCGTCATGCTCGCCCTTTTCGTTGCTGATGACGGTGTTGTTCATCTTGGTGCTGATGAACATAGACAGGTAGTTCAGTCCGCCGGACAGAAGGGGCAGCAGTGCACCGCCGATCTGGGCCCAAGAGCTCATGGTCCAAACCTTCCAGCTGGGGATCAAGCCCAAGTCAATGCCCCAAAGGGTAAGCTTTAAGGGCTCGAAGTTCTCTATGATGCCTGCACCGTACTTGTCCATGTTGCCTGCAACAGCGAACTGCCAGTAATAGCTTACGTCCTTTATGGTGATGCCCTCGGCAGCAGCATAGGCCTCCTTTAGGCGGGCGATCACATCGCTGTCCAGATGGCGGACATAGGTCAGAGGCTCCTGCACAACGCGGTAAAGAGGGATAAGGATCAGCAGGGGCAGAAAGGCCCAAATGCAGCCGCCGAACATACTGACACCCTCGTCCTTGTAGAGCTGATTTACAGCAAGCTGGTAGCCCTGCTTGTCATCGCCGTAGGCCAGTTCCAGCTCTTTGAGCCGGGGCTGCAGACGGGAGGTCTTCATCATGCTCTTCTTGCTCTTGGCACTGGCAGGGAAGAGGATGAGCTTAACTGCCAGGGAGAAGAGGATCAGAGCCAGACCGTAGTTGTTTGTGAAGTTATAGAAGAACTCCAAAACATAACCGAAAGCTTCTTTGATAATGTTTCCCATGTTATTCTCCTAAGTGTGATACGTCAAGGCACGGGATCGTAAAAATCGCCGTGGTTGAATGGGTTGCACCTGAGTAACCGCTTGAAGGTCAACCAGCCCCCCCTAAGGGCTCCGTATTTCTCGATGGCCTCCAGACCGTATTCCGAGCAGGTAGGAATGAAACGGCATTTCCCCGGAAAGGCAGGAGAAATATACCTCCGATACCATCGGATCAGAGCTAAAAGAAGTCTCTTCATACCAGCATCTCCGTCTTTCCGCATAGCTGACGGAGGTTCCGCTCCAACAGGGCAAAGTCTGCCTCTACAGCAGCGGAACGGGCAACGATGACGATATCGTAGCCCGGCTTGAGTGTGGGTTCCACAAGGCGGTAGACCTCACGGAGACGGCGACGGGTGCGGTTACGGACGACGGCGTGTCCCAGCTTGGTGCTTACGGTAAAGCCCAAACGGGAGAGCCTGCCGCCGTTGGGGCGGCAATAGACCACCAGGTAACGGCTCCCGGCACTGATGCCTCTGTGGTAGAGACGGCGGAACACTGCATTTTCTTTCAGGGAGACGGTATGCAGCATGATGACTCCTTTCGGGTAGGGAAAAAGGCGAACAGATCTCTCCATTCGCCCCTGGTTGATGTTACAAGCAGTACGGTGCGGTCGTGATTCCTAATGGGATCAGGCGGACAGGACAGCTCTGCCTTTTGCACGGCGGCGAGCAAGAACCTTGCGGCCGTTGGCGGTAGCCATTCTCTTGCGGAATCCATGGACCTTAGCGCGATGGCGCTTTCTGGGCTGATAGGTACGCAGCATCTCGTGTACACCTCCTGTAAGATTATGCTCAACACGCATAGCGTGTAGCAATTAAAATAGTCTGCACATACTCATGCCAATGTATTATACAGCAAACAGTGGGGAAAAGTCAACAAGAAATTTCAAAAAATGAAAAATAGTTGGTGCAATCGGGAGCCGCTACCAAATATAGTGTTACCTCTGACTCATATCACGGAAAATAGGCAGATCCGGAGCCGCAAAGGTAAAGAGGATCAGACTGGAGCCGTAGAGGATCAGCAGCATAAGGGCAATGCCGCCCAGATTTTCCGGCTTTTTCTTCCTGTAGAGCCACCGTGCCAGGCTGTAACCGAAGAACATACATATATAGTATAATGTAATGTCCAGGGCTTTGGATTCGATGCCTATGGCCTTTACCCCGTAGAAGCACAGAAGGAGCAGGGCAGGGCTTGCCAGCAACGCAATAAAAAAGCTGCTCCAGAACCGCTCCTTGTTAGGCTTCCCACGGCACAGGAAGGCGGCACCCAACAGCATGGGCCAGAACAACAGCTTCAAATGCTCCCACACGCTTTCGTTTATAGGTGCAAACAGCGACACCAGCTCCGTGGGCCACACATTGTACAGAAAATGCAGAGTCGTCCCCAACAGAGAGGTCAGCAAAAACGTCCAAAACCACATCATCATCCCTCCTGAGAAATTCTATGCCAAACCTCCCCTGCATATGCTGAAACGTACAGATTCCGATTTGTCGATCCGATCCGTATTTACGTAGACCAATGTAGGGGCGGCTATTAGCCGGCGGCAAGGTTTCGAGTTCGTAGGCATTTTCGTAAAATTGATAACATTTACGTTATGGATGGTGCACAGGCGGATGATATCCGCCCCTACAGCTACAGGTACGAAACTACTCGATAAATCGGAATTAAGGTTATCACCTTTCATAAGCAAGACACAATATGTCGATTTCTTTTTCGTAGAATTGTTGTGTTATTCGTAAAGAAATCCACCCTTTGTTGGATTCACACACTGCAACATCTTCGGTTATGCTTACTAAAGGTTAT
>JAZNYV010000027.1:0-10357 GCA_045594585.1 Faecousia sp.
CGGTCGCAAGAGAGCTTCGTGACAAGGAATACATGAAGATCCTCTCCCTCGCTCCGGAAGTCATTTAATAGGGGGACGTCAGAATGAATATTAAGAAGAACGATACTGTTATTGTCCTGTCCGGCAAGTCCAAGGGCAAGAAGGGCAAGGTCATCACCGCTATGCCCGCAGAAAACAAGGTTATTGTCGAAGGTGTCAATGTTGCTACCTGTCACATGAAGGCCCGTAAGCAGAATGAGACCGGCGGCATCGTAAAGCGCGAGATCCCCATCCGTGTGGACAAGGTACAGTTGTACTGCTCCAACTGCAAGAAGGGCGTTCGCGTAGGCTTCAACGTAGACGGAGACAAGAAGGTTCGCGTCTGCAAGAAGTGCGGCAAGGAAATCTAAGAGGAGGAACGAGATAATGGCAAGACTGAAAGTTAAGTACAATGAAGAGATCGCTCCTGCTCTGATGAAGAAGTTCCAGTACAAGAGCGTTATGCAGATCCCTCAGATCGCTAAGGTTATCGTTAACGTTGGTTGCGGCGAGTCCAAGAACAACGCTAAGGAGATCGAAGCTATCTGCAAGGACATCGCTACCATCACCGGCCAGAAGCCCATCACCACCAAGGCTCGTAAGTCCGTCGCTAACTTCAAGGTTCGTGAAGGCGAAACCGTTGGTGTTAAGGTCACCCTCCGCGGCGACAAGATGTGGGAGTTCATCGACCGTCTGTTCAATGTAGCTCTGCCCCGTGTCCGCGACTTCCGCGGCATCAACCCCAACTCCTTCGACGGCCGCGGCAACTATGCAATGGGCCTGAAGGAACAGCTCATCTTCCCCGAAATCGAGTACGATAAGGTCGATAAGATCCGTGGCATGGACATCTGCATCTGCACCACTGCCACCACCGACGAGGAAGCCAAGGAACTGCTGACCCTGGTTGGCGCTCCTTTCCACGCTTAATTTGGGAGGATACTAAGAATGGCAAGAAAAGCTATGATTCTCAAGCAGCAGGCTGGGAACAAGTTCTCCACCCGCCGCTACAACCGCTGCAAGATCTGCGGCAGACCCCATGCTTACCTGCGTCATTTCGGCATCTGCCGTATCTGCTTCCGTGAGCGCGCCTACAAGGGCGAGATCCCCGGCGTTAAGAAGGCCAGCTGGTAAGCTGTCCCGTGGATCTTGGATCCACACCCACTAACCACACAATACTGTGTGATTCAAATGTAAAACAGGCATCAGAAGTCAGAGGAACATGGAGCCGATGCTGCGGCTCACATTCCTCTGATACTCTGGCGTCTTAACGGGTATAGCCCGTAACTTCTAAAGGAGGTCAACAAAACATGCAAATCACCGATCCCGTAGCAGATATGCTGACTCGTATTCGTAATGCAAATTCTGCAAAGCACGACACCGTTGATGTTCCCGCTTCCAATCTGAAGAAGGACATCGCAAAGATCCTGCTCGACGAAGGCTACATTAAGTCCTACACCGTCGAAGAGGACGGCAAGCAGGGCATGATCCACATCACCCTGAAGTATCTCGGCAACAAGGAGAAGGTCATTACCGGTCTCCGCCGTGTCTCCAAGCCCGGCCTGCGTGTCTACGCCGGTGCTGCAGAGCTCCCCAAGGTTCTCCGTGGCCTGGGTATTGCCATCATTTCCACATCCAAGGGCGTCATGACCGACAAGGCTGCTCGTGCAGCTCACGTTGGTGGCGAAGTCCTGGCATTCGTCTGGTAAGGAGGTAACAGTATGTCCAGAATCGGTAAAATGGCGATCACTGTTCCCGCAGGCGTTGAAGTTACTATCGCTGACGGCAACGTAGTTACCGTCAAGGGCCCCAAGGGTACACTGACCAGCACATTCCATCAGAACATGATCATC
Source organism: Faecousia sp. (assembly GCA_045594585.1). Classification (GTDB taxonomy): domain Bacteria; phylum Bacillota; class Clostridia; order Oscillospirales; family Oscillospiraceae; genus JAZOXB01. Next base: position 1,869 of record JAZNYV010000027.1, read on the forward strand.
GAGCAGGAAGGCACCGTTATCCACGTCTCCCGCCCCAATGACACTCACGAGTTTAAGAGCCTCCACGGCCTGACCCGCACCCTGCTGAACAACATGGTTGTCGGCGTTGACAAGGGCTTCTCCAAGGAGCTTGAAGTTAACGGTGTCGGCTACCGTGCACAGATGGAGGGCAAGAAGCTCGTTATGAACCTCGGCTACTCTCATCCCGTCGTTATGGAAGAGGTCGAAGGTATCGTTGTTGAAGTTCCGTCTCCCAACAAGGTCATCGTCAGCGGCATCGACAAGCAGAAGGTCGGCCAGTTCGCTGCCAATGTCCGTTCCAAGAGACCCCCCGAACCCTACAAGGGCAAGGGCATTAAGTATACTACCGAGGTCATTCGCCGTAAGGAAGGCAAGACCGGCGGTAAGAAGTAATCGGAGGTGTGCGTAAATGATTAGAAAGACCGATAAGAAGGCAATGCGTCTGCATCGCCATGTTCGTGTTCGCGGTAAGATTTCCGGCACTCCGAACAGACCCCGCCTGAATGTGTTCAGAAGCAACGCAAACATCTATGCTCAGATCATCGATGATGTTAACGGAGTCACTCTGGTTTCCGCTTCTACCGTTGAAAAGACCTTTGAAGGTGCTACCGGCAACGCCGAGGCAGCTAAGAAGGTAGGCAAGCTCGTCGCAGAGCGTGCGCTGGCTAAGGGCATTGACACTGTCGTATTCGACCGTGGCGGCTATGTTTATCATGGTCGTGTCGCTGCTCTGGCAGACGGCGCCCGCGAAGGCGGACTGAAATTCTAAGAGGAGGAACTGGAAATGGCATATAACAGAGCTCCTGAAAAGGAAAACAATGGTCCCGAGATGATCGAACGCGTCGTATACCTGAACCGTGTTTCTAAGACGGTCAAGGGCGGCCGCGTCATGAAGTTCTCCGCTCTCGTAGTTGTGGGTGACGGCAACGGCACCGTTGGCTACGGCCTGGGCAAGGCAGCGGAAGTTTCCGAAGCTATCCTCAAGGGTATTGCCAATGCTAAGAAGAACCTGCACAAGGTTACTCTTTCCGGCACCACCATCCCCCATGAGGTCATCGGCGTGTACGGTGCAGGCACCGTTCTCATGAAGCCCGCCTCCGTCGGTACCGGCGTTATCGCCGGCGGCGCAGTTCGTGCTGTCATGGAAGCAGTCGGGATCACCAACATTCGTACCAAGTGCCTGCGCTCCAACAATCCCCAGAACGTTGTTAAGGCAACGATGCAGGGTCTGTTGAGCCTCCGTGGTCCCGAGCAGGTTGCTCGCATCCGCGGCAAGAGCGTAGAAGAAATCATTGGTTAATAAGGAGGATACGAACATGGCACAGTTAAAGATCAAGCTCGTCAAGAGCATCTCCGGTCGTATCCAGAAGCACATTGCCACCGCTGAGTCCCTGGGCCTTCGCAAGATCGGCCAGGAGACCATCCAGCCTGACAATGCTCAGACCCGCGGCAAGATCGCCAAGATCGGCTATCTGCTCCAGGTCACCGAAGTTAAGTAAGGAGGAGACAAGAATGGAATTACATGAACTTGCTCCCATCGCCGGCTCTACCCACGTTGCAAAGCGTAAGGGTCGTGGCACCGGTACCGGCAACGGCAAGACCGCTGGTCGCGGTCACACGGGCCAGAAGGCTCGCTCCGGCGGCAAGGTCCGTGTCGGCTTCGAAGGCGGCCAGATGCCTCTGGCTCGCCGTATCCCGAAGCGCGGCTTCAACAACATCTTCGCAAAGCCTCTGACTGCAGTTAACGTTTCCGAGCTCAACGTATTCGAGAACGGCACTGTTGTCACCGCTGCTCTGCTGGAAGAGAAGGGCATCATCCGTGACTGTAAGTACGGTCTCAAGGTGCTGTCCAATGGCGAACTGACTAAGAAACTGACTGTTAAGGCGGCTGCTTTCTCCGGTTCTGCAAAGGCAAAGATCGAGGAGGCTGGCGGAAAGGCTGAGGTGGTGTAAGTGTTTACTACCCTTCGTAATGCTTGGAAGATTACCGAGCTCCGCAAGAAGATTCTCTTCACCCTCCTGATCATCCTGATCTACCGTCTGGGTAATGTTGTTCCCGTTCCCTTTGTGAACGTGGCTAACATGTCTGCAATGTTCGAGTCCGAGCTGAGCGGAACTATCCTGGGTCTGTTCAACATGATGTCCGGCAATGCATTCTCCATGGCAACCATCTTTGCCCTGGGTATCCAGCCCTATATTAACGCATCCATCATCGTTCAGCTTCTGACCATCGCCATCCCTGCTCTGGAGCGTCTGAGCAAGGAAGGCGGCGAGGAAGGCAAGAAGAAGATCGAGAAGATCACCCGTTACACTACTGTAGGCCTGGGCCTCCTCATGGGCTTTGCATACTATATCATGCTTAGGAACTACAATACTGAGTACAGTGCACAGGGTCTGGCTCTCATGACTGAGACCGGCTTCTTCCAGGCAGTGGTCATTATCCTGTCCTTCACTGCAGGTGCTTCCCTGGTCAACTGGTTGGGCGAGCAGATCACTGCTCACGGTATCGGCAACGGCATCTCCATGATCCTCTTTGCCAATATCATTGCTCGTATCCCCGGCACCATCATCATGCCCCTGATCAATATGCTGTGGGCTAAGTGGTACTGGGTACTCCTTCTGATCGTCTCCATCCTGGCTGTTATCGTATTCATCATCTATGTTACCCAGGCTGAGCGCAGAATCCCCGTGCAGTATGCTAAGCGCACCGTTGGCCGTAAGGTCTATGGCGGTCAGTCCAGCCATCTGCCCATTAAGGTGAATATGTCCGGTGTTATGCCCATCATCTTCGCCCAGTCCATCGCCTCTCTGCCTGCAACCATCGCAGCCTTCTGCGGTGTCAACGACAGCAACGGCGGTTGGTGGTACAAGAATGTATTTAGCAGCACCAGCGCTATTTACACCATCTTCTACCTGATCCTCATCGTTGGCTTCAGCTACTTCTATGCTACTATTCAGTACAACCCCGTAGAGGTCGCCAACAACCTGAAGAAGAACGGCGGTTTCATCCCCGGCTTCCGTCCCGGTCGCCCCACCTCCGACTTTATCCGCAAGGTCATCGGCAAGATTACCCTTTTCGGTGCTATCTTCCTCGGTATCATTGCTGTTCTGCCGGTTCTCCTGGGTGCTATCGTCGGTGATACTTCCTTCTCCTTCGGCGGTACTTCCATTATCATCGTCGTCAGCGTTGCTCTCGAGACCGTTTCCGCTATCGAGGCACAGATGATGATGCGTAACTACTCCGGTTTCCTTGATTGATTCATAGGAGGCCATATATGAGACTGATTCTTTTAGGTGCCCCCGGTGCGGGTAAGGGTACTCAGGCTGAGCTCCTGGCTCAGAAGCTGGAGATCCCCACCATTTCCACCGGCAATATCCTTAGAGAGGCAATTAAGAACGGAACCGAAACCGGTCTGAAAGCAAAAAGTTTCATGGACAACGGAATGCTCGTTCCCGACGATGTCATTATCGGCATCGTTCGGGAGCGGCTGACCCGGGACGACTGTGCCCAGGGCTACATCTTAGACGGTGTTCCCCGTACAGTTCCCCAGGCACAGGCCCTGTTAGACCAGGGTGTAGTCATTGACCGTGTCGTATCTATCGAAATTGATGACGCTGTGATCGAGCCCCGTATGACCGGCCGCCGTGTGTGCGGAGACTGCGGAGCCAGCTATCACATCGAAACTAAACCGCCCAAGAACGAGGGCATCTGCAATGCGTGCGGCGGCACTCTGGTGATCCGCAAGGACGATAAGCCGGAAACGGTTCGTCATCGTCTCACCGTTTACCACAACGAGACCGAAGCACTCAAGGGCTTTTATGAAGAGCTCGGTAAGCTTAGACTTGTCGAGGGAAATCAGCCCATCGAAGATGTGAACCGTGATATTATGGCGGCATTGGGTGAGTAACCATGATCCCAATCAAGAATGAACGTGAGATCTCTATGATGCGCCGTGCATGTCGAATTACCGCGGCAGCCCGTGCCTTGGCAGGGGAAATGGTAAGACCCGGCGTAACAACCAAAGAGATTGACAAAGCAGTCCACGATTTCATCGTGTCACAGGGTGCAACTCCATCCTTCCTAAACTACTATGGGTATCCTGCCAGTGCCTGTATCTCCGTGAACCAAACCGTCATTCACGGGATCCCGGACAGCAGGGTGCTGAAAGACGGCGACATTGTTTCCATTGACGTCGGTGCTTTCTGGGGAGGCTTCCATGGGGATTGTGCCGCAACCTTTGCCTGCGGAGAGATTTCTCCCGAGGCACAAAAGCTCATTGATGTCACGAAGCAGAGCTTTTTCGAGGGCATAAAATTCGCCCGGCAGGGCTGCAGAGTATCGGATATCGGCAGTGCGATTCAGACCTATGTAGAATCCAACGGCTTCTCCGTTGTAAGAGACTTCATCGGTCACGGTGTTGGCGCAGAGCTGCACGAATCCCCCGAGGTTCCCAACTTTGGCAGACCCGGCAGAGGGCCGAGACTCATCAAGGGTATGACCCTGGCAGTAGAGCCCATGGTTAACATGGGAGCCTACGGTGTCAGAGTTCTGTCCGATGGCTGGACTACAGTCACAGCCGATGGATCCATGTCGGCCCACTACGAAAATACTGTGCTCATTACAGACGGCGAGCCGGAAATTCTCACCGTCACCGAGGGGCTTTAAACATGGAAATTTCCAAATCAGACATTGTGGTATCTCTTGCTGGTCACGATAAGGGAAAGCTGTTCTATGTGATTGACACAGACGGTGTGTACGCCACCCTGGTCGATGGCAAGCAGAGAAGGGTCGAAAAACCCAAGCGTAAGAAGCTTATGCATGTCCGAAAGGTCCTTCGGTCAGATTCGACGCTCGCTGCGAAAATCCGTTCCTGCGAGCATATACTCAACAGCGAATTACGAAGGGAACTGGCTACTATAAGCCGGCAAATCAACGTTTCAACCAAGGAGGGTTCATAAACTTGGCAAAAGACGACGTAATCGAAATTGAGGGCATCGTAACCGATGCACTGCCCAATGCAATGTTCAAGGTAGAACTGCCTAATGGACACAGCATTCTGGCACACATTTCCGGCAAGCTCAGAATGAACTATATTAAGATCTTGCCCGGTGACAAGGTAACTGTTCAGATTTCCACCTATGATCTGACCCAGGGTCGGATTACGTGGAGAAGTAAGTAATACGAGATTTTTCTCATATGGAGGTTAAACAGTATGAAGGTTAGACCGTCCGTGAAGCCCATGTGCGAAAAGTGCAAGATCATCAAGCGCAAGGGTCGCGTAATGGTAATTTGCGAAAATCCCAAGCATAAGCAGAGACAAGGCTAATAGGAGGTGCTGAAAGAATATGGCACGTATTGCTGGTATTGACCTGCCCCGCGAGAAGAGAATTGAGATCGCTCTCACCTATATCTTCGGCATCGGCAGAAAGACTGCGTCCGACATCGTTAAGATGGCCGGCGTAAACCCCGACACCCGCGTTAAGAACCTCACCGAGGACGAAGAAGCCGCCCTCCGTGAAGTTATCGACAAGAACTACACCATCGAAGGTGACCTCCGCCGTGAAGTCGCCCTCAACATCAAGCGTCTGATCGAGATCGGCTGCTACCGTGGCTTGCGCCATCGCAGAGGTCTGCCTGTCCGTGGTCAGCGCACCAAGACCAACGCTCGTACCCGTAAGGGCCCGAAGAAGACCATCGCTAATAAGAAGAAGTAAGGAGGGATATGTAAATGGCAAAGGCTAATGCTAAGAAGGTAATCAAGCGCCGTCGCGAGCGCAAGAATATTGAAAAGGGCGCCGTTCATATCCGCTCTTCCTTCAATAACACCATGGTCACTGTGACCGACCTGCAGGGCAATGCTCTGTCTTGGGCTTCCTCCGGCGGCCTCGGCTTCCGCGGCTCCCGTAAGTCCACTCCCTATGCTGCACAGATGTGCGCAGAGACTGCTGCAAAGGCAGCCATTGACAACTGCAATCTGAAGACTGTAGAAGTCTATGTTAAGGGACCCGGCCAGGGTCGTGAAGCTGCCATCCGTGCACTTCAGTCCGCAGGCCTGGAAGTCGTCTCCATCAAGGATGTCACCCCCATTCCTCACAATGGCTGCCGTCCTCCCAAGAGACGCCGCGTCTAATTTACGAAGGAGGAAATTGATCAATGGCAAAGAATACTCAGCCCATTCTCAAGCGTTGCCGCACCCTCGGCGTTTCTCCTGCTGCTATGGGTTACTCCAAGACCTCTAACAAGAACCCCGGCGGTCAGAGAAGAGCAAAGAAGTCCGAGTATGCAATGCAGCTCACTGAGAAGCAGAAGGTAAAGTTTGTATACGGCATCCTGGAAAAGCAGTTCCACAACTATTATGAGAAGGCAGCTCGTGCAGAAGGCAACACCGGCGAAGTTCTCCTGAGCCTCATCGAGCGCCGCCTGGATAACGTTGTTTATCGCCTCGGCTTTGCTTCCACCCGTCGTGAAGCTCGTCAGCTCGTCAACCACGGTCACTACACCGTCAACGGCAAGCGCGTGAACATCCCCTCCTACATGGTTAAGGTAGGCGATGTCATCGCTGTTTGCGAGAAGAGCTGCTCCAACAACCGTTTCAAGAAGCTGAAGGAAGACGATGCATTTGTCGCCGCTCCCAAGTGGCTCGACCGCGACAAGAACACCCTGACCGGCAAGGTTCTGGCCCTGCCCACTAAGGAAGACATCGACTTCGAGATCGCAGAGCACCTCATCGTCGAGTTGTACTCCAAGTAAGGCTTCACCCTCGTTTATTGGTAAGCTGGTTTACAAGGCAAAACTCCTGTTTTGCCACAATTTAAGAAGGAGGGTATTTTAATGGTAGAAATTGTTAAGCCGCCGCGTATTGAGTGTATCGACTCTCCCGATGATTCTTCTCATGGCATTTTTTGTGTAGAGCCTCTGGAAAGAGGCTATGGCACAACCCTCGGAAATTCTCTGAGACGGATTCTCCTTTCCTCTCTGCCCGGCACTGCTGCGACATCTATTAAGATCGCAGGTGTACAGCATGAGTTCTCTACGATACCCGGTGTCAAGGAAGATGTCACCGAGATCGTCCTGAATGTAAAGAGAATCATCTCTAAATTGCACTGTGATACAGTTAAGACCGTTTATATTGATGCTGCCGGTGAGTGCGAGATCACTGCCGGTGACATCAAGGCGGATGACGAGGTAGAGATCATTAACAAGGATCTGCATATTTGCTCCCTCGCACCCGAGGCTTCTCTGAACATGGAGATCACTATGAGCCGTGGCCGTGGCTATGTTCCCGCTGATCGGAACAAGAGACCCGATATGCCTATTGGCGTCATTCCTGTAGACTCCCTCTATTCTCCCGTTTACAAGGTCAACTACACTGTTGAGAACACTCGTGTTGGCAACATGACTGACTTTGATAAGCTGACCTTAGAGGTATGGACCGATGGCACTATTACTGCTAAGGATGCCGTTTCCATCGCAGCCAAGATCCTGAGCGAGCATCTGAGCCTGTTCACCGATCTGTCTGAGACCGTTGGAACCCATCCCATCATCCGTGAGAAGAACCAGGATGTGGATCCCCCTGCACTGAAGCTGACCATCGAAGAACTGGATCTTTCCGTCCGTAGCTTCAACTGTCTGAAGCGTGCCAACATCAACACTGTTCGCGATCTCATTGCTAAGACTCCCGAAGAGATGATGAAGGTCCGTAACATGGGCAAGAAGTCCCTGGACGAGGTGCAGAATAAGCTGGAAAAGATGGGCTTGTCCTTAGCCACCGAAGAGTCCGGCAATAACAACTAAAATCTCGGTAATCCCTTGACCTTTTAAGAAGGAGGAAATACGAATGTTTGGAACCCGTAAGCTGGGCAGAACCAGCGATCAGCGCCGTGCAATGTTGCGTCAGCTGACCACCGACCTGCTGGAACACGGCAAGCTCGAAACGACCTTCTGCCGCGCAAAGGAAGTGCAGCCTGTTGTTGAGAAGATGATCACTCTCGGCAAGAAGGGCAACCTGGCAGCATACCGCCGCGCTCTTTCCTACATCACCAAGGAAACTGTCGCCAACAAGCTGTTCAAGGAAATCGCTCCCAAGTACGCAGAGCGTAACGGTGGCTATACTCGCGTTGTTCGCATCGGCGTCCGCCGCGGCGACGCAGCTGAGATGGCTATCATCGAGCTGGTGTAATTCACTGTAAATAAGAGGAACTGTCGGTTCAACCCGACAGTTCCTTTTGTGTATTGTTCAGATATTGTAGCATTCCGGCAACAAATTCCGATTTAGGTTATCACCTTTAATAAGCAAGGTACAATATATGGATTTATCGTTCGTCGAAGTCGTATGTATTTCGTAAGGAAACCAACTCTTCATTGGAAGACACCCCACAATATCTTCTGTTGTGCTTACTAAAGGTGATATCCTAAATCGGAATTTGATTGCCAACATGGGAAACTTGTCCACTGTCAACTGTGCACT
>JAZNYV010000028.1:0-29537 GCA_045594585.1 Faecousia sp.
GAAGAAGCGTGAGAAGGAAGATAAGCACATGAGATGATCCATAAAGGCTGTTTTGAGATCTCGGAAGGGGATCTCAAAACAGCCTTTTTTATGCCTCAGGGTGCCACTGCAGGATCAGATCCTTGTGAGTGGGAACAAGAGGGAGTGAGGGGAGCTCCTCAGGTGAGAAGAAACGGAGCTCACCGGATTCCCTGCTACAGCGGAACGCTGGCTCAGCGTCCAAGGATGCAGAGAACAGCACGATGATCATTCGCCATACCGTTCCGTCAGCGTATGCTGCGATCCGTTCATCATCAACGATCCTAACTTGTGAGAATGCAGCTTCGGGAAGACGGATGCCGCTTTCTTCCCACAATTCACGGGCGATACCGTGAGTATAGCTCTCGCTCTTTTTTAATCTGCCGCCCGGCAGACCCCACATATGGCAATCCCAGCGCTTTTCCAATAGCAATCTGCCGTCCCATTCCAAATATACATTGGTCCCGATACGAGTCGGGCTGTTGGGCTTTGGAGCCTTGGGATCATTCAAATAATACTGTCCAATGGCCATGGCATCATCCCAAAAGCACGTCGGAAACCAGCATCAGGCAGAAGCCCACCAGGAGAGCATAGGTTGCACCTCGCTGACTGCCGTGACCGTGTGTCTCCGGGATCATCTCGTCACTGACGACGTAGAGCATCGTGCCACCTGCAAAGGCAAGGGCGAAGGGAAGAATCGCGGCAGAGAAGCTGACGGCAAAATAGCCTATGACAGTGCCGATTACTTCTACCACACCGGTAAGGAGTGCACAGAGCAGGGTCCTTTTAGGACTTACTCCAGCAGAGAGCATAGGTCCGATGATCACCATGCCCTCAGGAATGTTCTGCAGGGCGATCCCGCCTGCGATCATAAGGGCACGGGCGTTGTCTCCGGAGCCGAAGCCTACCCCTGCGGCAATGCCCTCCGGCAGGTTATGAATTGCGATGGCAGTGACGAATAACAGGACTTTGCTAAGGTTGGAGTTGCTATGAGCTTCGTCCTCGGTTCCTGCCAGACGGTGAAGATGAGGGACCAGCTTATCCATTAGATTAAGGCATAGAGCACCCACAAAAATACCTGCAATGGTAATAGGCAGGCTGTATGCTCCGCCGTATTCCAAAGAGGGTAGGATCAAGCCCAAAACAGCCGCCGCAAGCATCACACCTGCCGCGAAGGAGAGTACGATATCGGAAAAACGGTGGGATTGCTTCTTGAAAGCAAATCCAATCATTGCACCGATCATAGTAGCTCCGCCCACACCTAAGGCGGTTAAAATAACAAGTTCCATATGAAAGATCCTTTCCTTCGTAGTTATCACTGATATTATACCATGATGTTGAGAAAAAGGCAATGGAATGAATCAACAAAACATGGGATCCTTAAGGCAGTCCTTGAGCAAATTGGCGATAAGCGATTTGGAAAAAAGAATTGTGTGAACTTTTCGTTGACTTCACAATTTATGTGTGCTATAATCATGGTGTATTGAGATGTATTGTGATGTTTTATGCTCAAAGAAAGAAGGTGTAATATATGATGGATAAAACACCGGATTCTGCCGGTGTATTTGAGATCGACTTAAAGCGGATCGCAGAGACTCTTCTCCGCAGAATCTGGCTGATCGTTTTGATGTCTGTTATTGGGGCCGTTGCAGCTTTTGTCTTTACTTATTATTTTGTTACGCCCCAGTATCAGAGCTCGGCCATGTTCTATGTCAATAATACCAAGCTTTCCTTGGGGGATGCTACCATCGGCGGTATTTCCGCAGGCGATATTTCTGCATCCAGAGGACTGGTAGATTCCCATATCGTTATCCTCAAGGCCCGCACGACCCTTAACGATATTATTGATAAATCGGGCGTATCCCGAACTCCTACTGAGCTGCGTAAGATGATCTCCGCCGCTCCCGTGAATTCCACAGAGATCTTCGAGGTCGTTGTTACAGGCCCGGATCCCTATGAGGCTGCACAGATTGCAAGTGCCATTACAGAGATCCTGCCTAAATATATAGAGACCATCGTAGAGGGTAGCTCGGCAAAGATCGTTGACAAGGCAATCGTTCCCTCGAGACCCAGCTCCCCCAGCTACACCAAGAATGTGACAGTGGGATTTCTGCTGTTTATGCTGGGAACGGTCGGTGTGATCGTCCTGCGGCTCCTTTTCGATACGACGATTCGAACAGAGGAGAGTGTTGTACAGCTCACCTCCTATCCTGTCCTTGCTGCGGTTCCCAATATGCTGTCTCCCGGCAAGGGGAAGTACTACACCTACGAATCGCCTAAGACCAAGGATCCCACCCCTGCTAAGAAGGCAATGTTGGGCGAGGATGTCAGCTTTGTGGCTTCCGAGGCCTACAAGCTCCTTCGTACCAAGTTGCAATTTTCCTTTACGGATGACGGCGGCTGCAGAGTCTTGGGCTTGTCCAGTGCCATGGCAGGCGAGGGCAAGAGCCTGACCTCCGTCAATCTTGCCTACTCTATGGCACAGCTCAACAAGCGTGTGATCCTGATCGACTGTGATATGCGTCGTCCCACTCTGGCTGAGAAAATGAAACTGCGTAAGACTCCCGGCCTGTCTAACTGGCTTACGGGACAGGAGAATATTTCCGAGCTCCTCCAACGCTGTGTTCTTAAGAAGGAAAAGGGAGCCTTCGATGTGATCACAGCAGGTCAGACACCTCCCAACCCGGTAGAGCTCCTAAGCTCGGATAAGATGGCTAAGACATTAGGTCTTCTGCGGAAGTCGTATGACTATATCCTTCTTGATCTGCCCCCTGTGGGAGAGGTCAGTGATGCGTTGGCCGTTGCCAATCAGGTAGATGGCATGCTCTTAGTGGTTCGTCAGGACTACTGCAACCGCAATGCACTTCTTGCAACTGTCAACCAGTTTGAGTTTATCGAATCCAAGATTCTGGGCGTGGTTTATAACTGTGCTTCCGAGGGCGGCAACGGTTATGGCTATAAGAGCTATTACAAGAAATATGGATATCGGTATTACGCTAAGAGCAATACAGGCAAACATCGTGGAAACAAGAGTGGTAATGGGGGCCATAAGAAATCCTAAAGGATCCTTTCGGTCCACGTCCCTCTGAATAACATATCTGAATCAAATTTTTAAAATGGAGATGGTATTATGAAGCGCATTCTTTCCCTGATCGTAGCAATGACCCTGTGTGTGGCCCTCCTGTCCTCTTTCGCTTTTGCTGATGAATTCGTTCCCAGCATCGGTGACAAGGACCATCCCGAGATCGTTCCCGTCGAGGGTGATGTGATCGGTGAGATCATTGATGACAACAACCAGGTTATCAGCGAGGTTGATACCGGTTGCTTGGTCGTTACTCCCGTATCTGAGGCCAACACCTCTGCTGAGATCCCCGAGGATGCAAGACAGACTCTTCTTGACGTCTACGAGCAACTCAGTAACGGCTCTATGGAGCTGCCTTATGACAGCTCTGTGAATCCTGACGACATGGTCATTCGTGATCTGTTCGACCTGTCCTTCCTCTGCGAGGAGCATCCCGAGATGCTGGAAAACGGTAACGCTTTTAGGGTTACCTTTGATCTGGGTGTTGCAGCAGGCGATACTGTAGTAGCCATGGTCTATGTTAACGGTGAGTGGATCAATGTAGAATTGATCAATAACGGAGACGGCACTGTTACCTGCCTCTTTGAGCAGATCTGCCCTGTGGTATTCTCTGTTAAGCAGACGGAGACTCCTCCCCAGACCGGCGACTTTAGCGGCAATAGCATCCTCATGTGGGCTCTGCTCATGTGCGGCAGTGCAGTGGCATTTGTTGTATGCATCGTGATCTACCGCAAGAAGGTTGCCAATCACAACTAATTCTGACTTAAGTTGATCTTGACATTGAGAAGGAGGGAGAATCATGCATCACAGATCCAAGGCAGCATATCTGCTGATCCCGTTGATCCTGGCAATGGTTGCACTCTTCCTTCTTAGTGTTGTTAAAATTCTGGAGACGGCCTTGCTGCCTAAGGTGAATGTACCGGAACAGACTTTTACAAGAACCATAGTCAGAGATGGGATTTCTTACTACCCACGACAGGACATCCATGTTGTATTACTAACCGGCACAGACGGAGATGGTGAGCTGCAGAGTAGTGGCTCCTACAATAACAAGGCCTCCGCAGATATGGTAGCACTCTTGGTGTTTGATGAGGCGGTTGAGGAGTTCTACGTTCTGAGTCTGAATCGTGATACCATGATGGATATTCCCGTCCTCGGACTAAACGGGCGACAGGCGGGGACTGTCTATGCCCAGCTTGCTACCAGCCATAACTATGGCACAGGCCTGGCAGACAGTTGCGAAAATACCAGGAAAGCAGTTTCGGATTTCTTCTACGGACTTACGATCGACCACTATTTTTGCATGAATATGGAAGGTATTGGCATTCTGAATGACAGTGTAGGTGGCGTAGAGGTGTACATTGAGGAGGATTTTTCCCAGGTGGATCCGTCCTTAAAACAGGGGCAGACTATTGTCCTCAATGGAGATCAGGCATACAGCTTTGTTCGTAGCAGAGCAGGTGTGGGTTCCCAGTTAAATATATCTCGTATGGAACGTCAGAAGCAGTATATGGAAGCATTTGTCGTATCACTGAAAGATGCTCTCACTACTGATGCGTTGTTCTTCAACGGGCTCTGGGAGGATATATCAAAGTATGCACAGACCGATTGCAGTGCAGTGGTATTAAATCGACTTGCTTCTGATTATGGACACTACCGATTTGCTGGCTCGGTGACTCTCGAAGGGGAGAGTATTCTTGGAGAGAAGTACTATGAGTTTTATGCTGATCGGGATTCCTTGGACGAACTGATCCTTCGGCTCTTCTATAAGGCTGTCGAACGATAAGACCTCATTCTCTCGTTGCAAACGAGAGCAAGATTTAGACACATTCTAAAGGGAAGACTTTTTATGAACTTTCAACCGTTTAAACAGAAAATTTGGCTTGCTTCACCATATATGCATGGGGATGAAATTAAGCTCATCGCTGAAGCTATTGATACCAACTGGGTTTCCACAGAAGGTGCAAACCTTAGACGATTAGAGGAACAAGTGTGTGAGAGGATCGGATGTAACTATGCTGTGCCCCTTTCCACGGGAACAGCGGCACTCCATTTGGCCGTCCGTCTTGCAGGTATCACCGAGGGAGACGTTGTCCTCTGTAGCGATATGACTTTCTATGCAAGCGTTAATGCGATCGTTTATGAAAAGGCTACCCCTGTTTTTGTGGATTCGGAATACGACACCTGGAATATGGATCCTGTTGCATTGGAGAGAGCCTTTGAGCTCTACCCCAATGCTAAGGCTGTCATGGTCGTGAATCTATATGGTACCCCGGCAAAATACAATGAGATCTGTGCGATTGCTAAGAAGCATGGTGCGGTTCTCATTGAGGATGCGGCGGAGTCTCTTGGTGCTACATATAGCGGAAAGCAAACAGGAACCTTTGGTGCATATAATATTATTTCTTTTAACGGAAATAAGATCATTACCGGTTCCTCCGGAGGCATGCTTCTTACGGATGATGTGAAAGCCGCAGATAAAGCTCGCAAATGGTCGACCCAAAGCCGGGAGAGAGCTCGCTGGTATCAGCATGAGGAGATCGGGTTCAATTATCGCATGAGCAATTTGATTGCAGGTGTTGTCCGTGGGCAGTGGCCTTATTTGGATGAGCATTTAGGTAAGAAAAAGGCAATCTACGAAAGATATGCAGAGGGATTTAAGGATCTCCCGGTAACGATGAATCCTTATGATCCCCGAATCATGGAGCCTAATTTTTGGTTGTCCTGTATTCTCATCGATCATGAGGCAATGTGTAAGCAGGTCAGATCCGGCACAGAAAGCTGCTATGTTTCTGAGCCGGGTAAAACCTGCCCCGAAGAGATCTTAGATGTCCTTGAGAGCTACAATGTACAGGGCAGACCTATATGGAAGCCTATGCATCTGCAGCCCCTCTATAGGAATCATGGTTTTGTTACCAAGTTAGGTAACGGACGTGGGGCAACCAATGCCTATATTTCTACAGAGAATGTAGATGTAGGTGCCGATATTTTTCAACGGGGATTATGTTTGCCCAGTGATATCAGTATGACTGCAGAAGAGCAGAATATCATTATACAGATTGTGAGAAGTTGCTTTGAAAGACCTACATCGGAACAGTCATTATAAAAAGGGATTTTATGAGAGATTTATTAAAGTCCCCCAGGATATACTTATTGCTATTGTTGCACTGATGATTCTTAGCCCCGTCATGCTTTTTATTGGGATATTAGTCAGAGTTAAGATCGGCACCCCTGTTATTTTCAAGCAAGAACGGGCCGGGAAAAATGGCACCCCCTTTTACTTGTACAAGTTCTCGTCTATGTCTGATGCTCGGGGAGGGGATGGAAAGCTTCTTCCTGATGAACAGCGGCTTAGTCCTTTCGGCAGAATTCTCCGCAGTACGTCATTGGATGAACTTCCTTCTCTTTGGAACGTAATTTGCGGAAAAATGTCCTTGTGTGGGCCGAGATGCCTGTACGTCAAGTATAATAGCCGATACAATGAGCGTCAAGCCAGAAGACTTGAGGTTCGCCCCGGTATAACCGGGTTGGCACAGATCAACGGAAGAAATTCCATTAGTTGGGAAAAGAAATTTGAATACGATGTTGAGTATGTTGATAACATTACCTTCATAGGTGATTGGAGAATCATGCTTGGTACCATTGGTAAGGTGATTAAGAGAGAGGGAATTTCTTCGGCTACATCTGTGACAATGGAAGAATTTATGGGTAGCGAATCGGAGATGGTCATTCGTGAATAGATTAGTAATCATTGGAGCCGGTGGTCACGGTAAGGTGATCGCCGACAATGGTATAAAAAACGGATACACAGATATTTTATTTGTTGACGATAACCATGTTGGAGAGTGCATGGGAATACCTATTATAGGGAAATGTTCTGATTTAACTGTGCTGGATGATGGGAATACAGACTTTATTATCGGTATTGGAAATAATGAAATCAGGAAATCTATTGCTGAGAAGTACAAGTTAAATTGGGTTTCTCTTATCCATCCTTCGGCACAACTTGCGGTGAACACTTCTATCGGTAAGGGTACAGTCATTATGGCAGGTGCAGTTGTCAATGCTTGTGCGATAGTTGGGAATCATTGTATTATAAATACATGTGCAATTATTGAACATGATAATGTGATTGAAGATTACGTTCATATATCTCCTAATGTCGCACTTGGCGGGATGGTCCATATTGGAAGTAGTACACAAATTGGCATCGGTGCTACTGTTAGCAATAATATTTCTATTTGTTCAAATTGTATCGTAGGCGCAGGTGCTATCGTGATTAAAAACATTGATGATCATGGAACATACATGGGCATACCCGCTAGAAAGAAAATACCATTATAAATTCAGAAATGAGTGAGGTATTATAGATGCGTCTTTTATTTCTGTCCTTGATAGATTTCAATTCGCTGAATGATCGGAATATCTACACAGACCTATTGCGAGAGTTCGTGAAGAAAGGTCATGATGTATATTGTATTTCTCCGGTGGAACGTAGAACGGGTATTAATACTTACTTAAGAGAAAATGGTCACATTTTAAAGCTTAAAATTGGTAATATTCAAAAGACCAATTTCATCGAAAAGGGAATTTCTACATTGAGAGTAGAAAGACAGTTCATCTGTGGGATCAAGCGGTATTTTTCTACAATTAAGTTTGATGTAGTTCTGTATGCTACACCTCCAATTACCTTTGTGCGTGTCATTGAATTTGTGAAGCATCGTGATAACGCCAAGACATATCTTATGTTGAAAGACATTTTTCCGCAGAACGCTGTTGATATTGGACTAATGACTACTGGTGGGATAACAGGATTGCTCTACCGGCATTTTCGACAGAAAGAAAAAGAACTTTACGCTTTGTCTGATCGTATAGGTTGTATGTCTCAGAGAAATGTAGACTACCTTTTGGAGCATAATCCTGAAATATCCAAGGATAGAGTAGATATATGTCCCAATTGTGTGGATGTCCGTGATGTTTGTTTATCGGATAAGGAGCGTCTTGTGCTTCGTGAGAAATACGGTCTGCCATTGGATAAGAAGATTTTTGTTTACGGTGGAAACCTTGGAAAGCCTCAGGATGTCCCCTTTATTATCCGTTGCTTAAAAGCGGCAGCTTCGATAAAAAATGCATTCTTCATGATTACAGGAAGCGGGACGGATCGATATCTTTTTGAAGAATATATTCAGAAAGAGCAGCCGTCTCATGTAAAGCTGTTTGATGCCTTCTCGAAATATGAGTTTGATAGCATCATTTCCTGCTGTGACATTGGTGTTGTTTTTCTGGATCATCGTTTTACAATTCCTAATTTTCCGTCACGATTGCTTTCGTATATGCAAGCAGGGCTGCCGGTTTTGTCCTGTACGGACCCGAGTACAGATCTTGGTGATATTATTGTAAACGGTAATTTTGGTTGGAGTTGCGAATCAGATGACTGCCAGAATTTTTGCCGTCTGATTCGATCTGTTTGTACCGCTGATACAACCGATAAGGCAAGAAATGCTCGGATTTATTTGTCTGAACACTTTAGTGCTCAGAAGGTTTACGGTGATCTGCAACGGTCCATTGAGTCCATGTTATAGGGGTTCGATTTTGTACGCATACTATCCTGTGATGGTCAATGGTTGTGAGGTTTGTGAATGAAGATTTTAATTATTACAGAGGGATTTTTTCCCGGAAATAAGTATGGTGGTCCTCCCGTGAGTATAGATAATTTTTGCTCACTGATGGAAGAACACGATTGCTATATCGTTACACATGACCATGACTTGGGGGAAAAAGCCAGATACGATCATGTCGTCAGCGGGTGGAATAACAGGGGGAATTGCAAGGTTCTTTATCTTAGTGACGGTGAATACAGGGCGGATGTCTTTGAACGTGTTGTTCAGGAGATACGCCCTGATGTCCTCTATTTACAGAGTCTTTTTCAAAGGTGCGTTTTTCCGTGCCTGAAGCTTGCCAAAAAGTATAGAATCAAGACCTTACTCGCACCCAGGGGCGAGCTATGTGAGGGAGCATTCCGGAAGAAATATAAAAAGCTACCCTATATTGCTGTCCTGAGAATGCTTACCCTCTTGAAGTCCGTTTATTATCAGTCTACAAGTGAGGAGGAAACACAGGCAATCCAAAGGTATCTTGGAAGTGGAATGTCACGTATCTTCTTGCTTTCAAATATTCCGTCCATTCCCAAGGCAGGACTTGTCCATCCCCATAAGAAGGCAGGGGAGGCAAGGCTTGTATTTCTTTCCAGAATCCATCCCAAGAAAAATCTGATCTATGCAATTAAGCTTCTCAGAACCGTTAAGGGAAAGGTTGTTTTCCATATTTACGGATCCATAGAAGATCAATCCTATTGGGATCTGTGCTTAAATGAGATTAAAACTCTTCCTAATAATGTAACTGTTCAGTATTGTGGTATTGTTTCCCATGATGAAGTACATAGCGTTTTTAGTCAATATGATGCGTTTATATTTCCAACCTGTAGTGAGAACTATGGTCATGTGATTATTGAAGCTCTTCTGTCTGGTTGTCCTGTTATTTTAAGTGATCGTACACCATGGAACGACCTTGAAATGAACGGAGCAGGTTATGTTTGTGCACTAGATGATGTAGTTGCCTTCGAGTATGCAATACAGGAAGTAATAAATCGAGCTGACACGGAGTATCGAGGTAAAGCTATTACATACGCTGATAAGTGTCTGGATCTGGACGCCATAAGGGGGGAATATTCCCGTGTCCTTTGCTCCGTTATGAATAATACAGCAGACTAAATTCTATGTATTCTTCTCACTTAGATTTCAATATGGGAACGCAGGGGAAATCGTTCAGACTAGGAAGAACGGTATGAATCCTATTGGAGATACTTATATGAGTAATAAAAAAGAATTTAGAGTTCTTCACATATTCTCTTCCTACGGTGGCGGGATTTCATCTCTTCTGTTAAATCTGATTGAGAATAAAAGTGAAGAGTTTTATTTTGATATTATGGCTTTCTCCTATCAGAATGGAGATGACTTTGTGGATCGGATCCGCAGGATGGGAGGAGAGACGTATAGGATGCCTCGTCCTCGAATTGAGGGCTATAAAAAATTTAGGGAATTTGTTGATTCTGTTTTGGCAACAACTCATTATGATGCTGTGCATTGCCATATAACCGGATGTCATGCTGTGCCTTTTATGGATGCAGCTAAAAAGCATGATATAAAATGCTTTGTTCTTCATGCTCATACAACGAAATATGATAGCCGCATCGACAGGCTTTTCCCAGTGCAGATATATGATAGGTGGATAAATTATAAGAAATCTGTTGCTTATTTGACTTGTAGTGATTTAGCTGCGGATTATATTTTTGGGAAGAAGTACCTTAAGAGAAGACCTGCCCGACTCATACCCAACGGGATAAATGAAGCTGTATTTTCGGATACACTTACGGATGAACATAGATTGACTTACCATAAGGAATTCCGTACTTCTGATGGAGCGTTTGTAATCGGTCATGTAGGACGTTTTACATATACGAAAAACCACCATTTTATGATAGACATTGCCAAAGAACTTAAGAATAAAGGAATGAACTTTATCCTTGTGTTTGTTGGCGATGGCGAACTCCTTGATTCCATTAAGAAGAAGGCTGAGGACAGTGGAATAGATGATTGCGTTCATTTTGCCGGGAGACGGAAGGATATTGCATCGCTTATGCAATTTTTTGATTGCATGATACTGCCATCATCATATGAGGGGTTGCCTACAGTTGCAGTTGAATGTCAAGCTGCAGGTACAAGAATGCTTTTGTCTGATCATATTACAAAGCAGTGCGATATGAATCTTGATTTACTGGAGTTTCTGCCCATAAATGATGTTCGGCTTTGGACAAAGGCTTTGGAGAGGGCAGTAAGCACCGGACATTTGGATCACAGTCACTGTGTTAAGCAGATAATTCGCCAGGGTTTTACTATGGAAGAATCCGGAAAGCAATACTGTAGTATACTAAAAGAGATTATTGAACGGAACGGATGATTTGAATGACAATCATTATACTGTCAGGTATTTTGTCGATTATTTTGGCCTTTCTTTCTCAAAAAAATAAGACCCTGGCATTAGCTGACTGTAGTAATGTTACCATAAACAAATATCAAAAGTTTATCGTTGCATACTATGTCATGTCATTTTTATCCCTTGCTGTACCCTGCTTTATGTGTGGCACAGGGACGGATATGCCTGTCTATATAGATATTTATGATAATGCCTCCCTGACCACGATCATGGATTCTAAGTTTGAGCCGGGATATATTCTAATGAATATTTTTTTGAGGTTCTTTTTTAAAGATGCCTATATTGGACTTGGTGTTATTAAGATTCTCTCCCTATTCTTGATCTACAAGTCCTTGTATATGCTCAGAGACAGAGTGCATATTGGTTTTTCTGTAGCTTCCTATGTGGTCTTGCTTTACATTTTTAATTATCATCTTTTGCGTATTTGTTTAGCTGTGGGAATGGTTTTTTTGGCATTGTCTTACGAAATGTGTGGAAAAACAAAAAGATCGTTCGTTTTGCTTGCGCTAACTTTTCTTGTTCATTATTCTTCACTGATTGTCCTGTTAACCTTTATAGCATATAAGATATTGGGACAAGAAATGCGACCGCTGAAAATCGCGATTCTTTCACTCTGTTTGTTTATTATTTATACAAGTATTGTTCCAATTGTTTCAAATCTATTGTCTTCGGTTACGAAGTTTGATAAGTATTCCACCTACTTTAACAAGGCAACGTCAGATTCTGGTAAGATTCAGCTGGTATTGTTTATTCCTATTGCCTATATTTTACTGACTGCGTATAGATATGGGAAACGCGATAAGTTTTATGTTCTGAATTTCTTATTTGGCTTGATGCTGTACTTCGCCGGTTCCCTTGGATATATCTTCCCGGTAGCAGGAAGAACGACCTATTATTTCTTCTGGTTTGCGGTTACTTTCTTTGGAGCCACCCCATTGCTCCGGGATAAAATTGTCTTTGTTGCAGGAAAGGTGAGGGTCAATTCAACCTCTGTGGTTGCCGTTGTTTATCTAATCTTACAGGGTATTATTTCCTACCTTCTAACAAACTCCTTCGTATCCAATGGACTCACTCAATTTATCCCGTGGTGGGAGCTCTAAAAAGGAATATTCAAACTATGAAACTCTTATTTACAATTGGATCTCTGGCAGGAGGCGGTGCGGAGCGTGTAGTATCCAGATTAGCAAGCTCCATGTCCCACAAGGGTCACACTGTTGAGGTTGCGTTGATATCAAAAAACTTGGTTGATTATCCCCTTGATAAGAATGTGGAAGTAAAGTTCATAAACCCTAAGATGCAAATTAGAGGTATGCGCTATGTTTTTCGTTGTATGGCATACCGGAAAGAGGTTCGCAGTTTTGATCCCGATGTGATTATTTCATTTACCACTGCTGTGAACCTATTTGTGCTGGATGCGTTGGGGCACTCGAAATATAAGATCATTCTGAGTGAACGGAATGATCCTAACAATGATCCCAAGCAGCCTAAACTTCGTAAGAAGAGAGATAAGCTCTATCATAAGGCATCCGGCATTGTCTTTCAGACAGAGGATGCAAGGGCTTACTTTGAGCCGGATATTCAGAGCCGTAGCACAGTTATTTTTAACCCTGTTGAGGTTCCGTCTGACTTAATCAACAAAACTGAGGAGAGAAATAACATTATTGTTTCCATTGGTCGTCTTGAGCCTCAGAAGAATCAGACTATGCTTATTAGAGCATTTTCAGCAGTCCACAAGAGATTTCCTGAGTATGCTATGGAAATATATGGCGAGGGTGCACTGCGAAGCGAATTAGAGAATCTGATTAGATCAGAGAAACTGGAAGATTTTGTGTTCCTAAAAGGGTATACCAAGAATGTGCTTACAGCAATGGCAAGTGCGAAGGTGTTTGCTTTGTCTTCAGATTATGAGGGAATGTCCAATGCACTCATTGAAGCCATGGCACTGGGCTTGCCGGTTGTTTCCACAGATCATCCTATTGGTGGAGCGAGAATGCTGATTGAGGATAGAGTCAATGGTATGCTTGTACCGGTAGGCGACTGTGATGCCATGATTCGTGCCTTGTGTGAAGTGTTGGAGGATGAGCAGCTTTCCGTGACTCTGTCCCGTAACGCTGTGGAAATCAATCAACGGTTGAATGTAGAATCCATAACGGATGAGTGGATGAACTTTATCCATAGGATTGTTTAAGGAGATAGGATTGTGAGGCTGTTGAATGCTGTAAAGGATCCATATAGGTTGTTTTTATACCTGGCAGGAAAGGGATCCTTCAATCGCATGAATGACAAAATGTACCTGAGACTAAAATATCGGGGAAAAATGGGAAAGAAGCTCCACCTTTCTACTCCTAAAACCTTCAATGAGAAGCTACAGTGGCTTAAGCTTTACGATCGTAAGCCGGAATATACGGTTATGGTTGATAAATACCGTGTTCGTGAATATATACGGGAGAAAATTGGCGACCAATACCTGATTCCACTGCTTGGCGTTTGGGATGCTCCGGAGGAAATTGATTTTGAAGCCTTACCGGAGAAATTTGCTATGAAGTGCAATCATAATTCAGGGTTGGGAATGTGTATATGTCGGAATAAATCTAAACTTGACATTCCGAAGGTGCGACGAGACTTAAGTCAGGGCTTGCAGCAGGATTATTATCTCACCGGACGGGAATGGCCCTATAAGAATGTGCCTCGAAAGATCATTGCAGAGCATTACTTGCAAAGTGATGAAGGTGGGCTGACGGATTATAAGGTTCACTGCTTTAATGGCATACCGCGATTGATATTGGTTTGCCGTGATCGTTTTGCGGACAGCGGGCTTACAGATGATTTCTATACCCCGGAATGGGTGCATATGGATCTGAAACGACCCGGTGTGCCAAATGCTAAGGAGCTGATTCCAAAACCGGAGAAGTTGGATGAGATGCTCGCTCTGGCATCAAAGCTTGCTAATGGCATACCATTCCTTCGTGTTGATTTCTATATTGTAGATGGGAGCATCTATTTTTCGGAATTAACTTTTTTTCCTGCATCGGGATTTGAGCCATATGATCCACCTGAGTGGGATGAGAAATTGGGAGACTTCCTCGATCTTTCCGTACAGTAATTTTTGTTTGACTATATACAGCCATCGGCTGTTGTAGTAATAAAATAAAATGCAAAGGAGAAAATGAAATGAAGCAGAATGTGTTCATGAAGGCAATTTCGATGCTTCTGGTTGCGATGCTTGTCTTGTCCAGCATCCCCATGGCAGTATTTGCAAACGAAGCAGAAGTTGCAACGCTCTCGGAAAGCGAAGAGATTACGACCTTCCAGTCGTTCGAATCTTCTCTCGCTCCCGGCATTACCCAGACTGTCAACAGCGGTTACGGTGCTGATGGCAAGCTCATTAACTACTACATTGCTATTGCGGATATTAACCGTGAAGATGTAGGCGTACAGGCATCCTATAAGGATGCACAGTGCCAGACTCTTGGCATGTCCAAGATGACGGAACAGGCTGCTGCTATGAATGCAAAGCACAGCAACGAGAATGACCCTGAGAACTACATCCAGTATTATGCGGTTGTAGCCGGCGTCAACGGTGACGGTTATAACACCGGTACTGCAATGCCCAGTGGTGCCCATGTTATGAATGGCGTCAGCGGCTTTGGCATCAATAAGGCTGCTAACTCCAGCTGGTTTGCGATTTTCGAGGATGGCACGGCCCTCTGCGGTGCAAACAATACTGACTGGGACGAGGCTGTTGCTGCTCACGGCCCTGCTCAGGAAGCAATCGGTGGATTCCAGCTCGTCAGAAAGAATGGAGTCGATATTGGATATTCTCCCTCCAGCTATCTGAATGACGGTCGGTATCCCCGTTCCTTCGTTGGTGTTACTGCCGACAACAAGGTCGTCCTTATGGCTGTTGACGGAAACGGTGCCGGCGGTTCTGCAGGCTCCAACTATGCAGAGTCTCTTGAGCTTATGGATGAAGTTGGTTGTACCTACATCCTCTGCCTTGACGGTGGCGGATCTGCAACCTACATTTCCCGTCCTGCAGGCAGTAATGATATTCAGGTAACCAGCAAGCCCTCTGACGGTTCCGAGCGTGCAGTTTCTAACGGTCTCGTTATTTACACCAGCACCGCTCCCTCTGATACCTTTGAGAAGGCAGAGGTTACTGCAGAGCATTACTATGTAACCCCCGGCTCCCAGGTTCAGGTCTCTGCAGTTGGCATTAGCCCTGCAGGAACTGCAGCTCAGATCCCTGAGAATGCTGTATGGACTGCTACCAACGGTACTGTTGAGAACGGTGTATTTATCTCTGACGGAACCATTGGTGCTGCTTCCGTTGCACTGACTGTTGATGGTGTTGTAGTAGGTGAGACAACGATCAATGTTGTCCTTCCCGATACTATCGCATTCACCCGTGAGATCGTTACTGTTCCCTTTGGTGCTACTATTGATCTGGAAGTAAAGGCAAAGTACGGTCTTTACGATGTTGTCATTAAGGATGGCGACTATACATTTACTGTTGCAGATGAAACTGTCGGCACTGTTTCCGGCAATCAGTTCACTGCAGCTATGTCCGGCGAGGGTACAACCATTACTGTTTCGGTCAATGGTGCGGATTCTGCTGTTACAGATACCCTTGAGATCCGCTTAGGCAAGGGATCTGAAGTGGTCTTCGACTTCGAGACCGGTACTGCAGGTGCAGACCTTGGGAACTGGGCTGTGAAGGACCACGGCAATAATACACACCTTTATACCGATCTTTCTATTGTCACGAAGGAAACCGGCTTGGTTCATGATGGTGATTCTGCCCTTGCATTCAACTATCATATGGATCAGGCTCTCCATGGAACGGAGTTTTGGGCTGGTAACGGTATTTCCTGGGTTGGTGAATCCATTGAACTGAAGAATGCTACCAGTTGGGGCTTCTGGATCTATATCCCGGAGGATTGCACCCAGTTTGCAATGTGGGTTGGTACTTCTCTCCATGACGAAAATGGGCAGTTCGCTGGGAAAACCGGCTACGCTGTTGAGGAATACAACTCCGAATGGATTAACGATATGGAGTATTCCGGCTGGCATTATATCAATGTTCCTGTAAAGCATGATGCAGTCTATATTGAGGATAATGCGGATAAAGTTGGTCAGTATTTCAATGGATCTCAGTTTAAGCAGAAGGCAAACTGCTTCATTAAGATCTATGCTGTTAATATTGACGCATGGAAGGAAGGGGAAACCAACTTCGCCGGTGATTTTACCTTCTATATCGATAACATTACGGTAGACTATTCCGATGCAGTTGAGGATCGTGAGAATCCCATTTTCTCCGGTATGACCTATGCTGTTGAAGGTATGAGCGATGCAGCAGCTCTGGACGGTCAGACTGTAACTGAGGATACCGTGAGCTTTGCAGCCCTTGTTGCAGAGGATTTTTCCAACCCCAACAATGCCAGCGGTTTGGATGAAGCCTCTGCTGTAGCGTATATCGATGGCGTTGCTGTTGATTGCGAGTACGCCGATGGTTTGATCACGGTTTCTGATGCAGTTCTGACCAACGGTGTTCACACCATCCGTATGGGCATTTGTGACAAGATGGGCAATTACGCTGAGACCAGGCGTCAGATCGTAGTGAATACTGCCGATAATGACAATTCTGTTCGTGTGCGTCCTCAGGATAGCTCTTTGAACTATGTGCTTAACCATGCGGTCTATTGGATCGATGTAGAGGTTGATGCCATTGAGATAGTTAAGACTGTGGAAATGAAGCTTGACTTAGACAGCATGAATGATTGGGAACTTGACCACATTGAGAGCCTCTATGGCTTTGACTGTGAGTACAGCTTTGCAAGTGCAAGTGATAAGGCAGAGAATATTCTGACTGTCAAGCTTACCCGCAACAATGATTTCCTTTCCGAAACCGGAACAACGGTTATTGCAAGCCTCCCCATCCGCGTATGGGACTATGTTTCCAGTGATGACCATACACATAAGAATGCTGTTGAGGCCTGGAAGTGCAACTATGTTTGTGCTCCTGCTCTGTCCATTGATGTAGATACTGAGATGGGTGTTGTTACCTACCTGGATGGCTCCGGCCATACCTTCTCCAGCCCTGACATCCATACGCTCTCCGTCTCCTACACCTATGGTCTGAGAATCCGCGACTATGACAAGGAGTTCTATAATTCCCACAGCTATCATGTCCATACTGCAGTGGCTATGGATGATCTGGCAGCAACCTGTACTGAGGCAGGCTATACCGGAAGAACTTGGTGCGAGACTTGTGCTTCACCCGTGGATTGGGGAACAACGGTTCCTGCAATGGGACATAACTTCCAGATTGCTGACGGCATTCTGAAGTGCACTTGTGGACAGATCTTCACCGGCACATGGACTGACGGTAAGGTATATGTGGACGGCATCGTCATGGACGGTTGGGTCAACGACAGCTACTGGCGTGACGGCGTAAAACTGACCGGCATCCAGAGTGTTGACGGTTACTATTATGACTTCGGCGAAGATGGCATCTGTGCCGGACAGCAGAAGCTTACCGGTCTATTCTATGATGAGACCGTTTCTGCCTGGAGATACGCTAAGTTCGGCGAGCTCCTGGGCGGATGGGTCAAGATCGGTGATTACTGGCATCTGTTCAGCACTACCGAAAAGGTTGCGATCACCGGCGATTATTTCTATACTACCCGTAATATCACCTATCACTTTGACGAAACCGGCAAGACCGAGGGTGTATGGCAGAAGACCAATCAGGGAACTAGATATTGGTACGGTGAATGGTACTACACCGCAAGAAACGAGTGCCAGAGATGCTTTGTAGAGATCGATGGACAGACCTACAATTTCAACACAGAGGGATATATGACTGTAGGCATTCATCCCCTGTACAACGACTGGGCATCTACCGTGAATAACACTATGAGTGTTTATGAGTTTGATACAAACGGTGCTTTGCTTAGACATATTACGGATCCCGGCACCATTCAGGCGCATGACGGTATGTATCTGATTGAAGAAGATGGCTTTGTTCACACCCGTAAGGCAAGAGTGGAAGATTTCAATGGTGAGCTTTATTTTGTAAATCATAGTGGCCGTCTTGTAATTGATGCTGAGAGGGAAATCACTGCTGCAAATGGAAATGGTCTCCTGGATCCAGGCAAGTACTACTTTGATGAAGAGGGAAAATTGTTTACCACTGGCATTCGCAAGGATGAGGATGGGCTCCTGTATTATTATCAGGGTGGTAAACTTGGGACTCGTCTTTATAACAGCCAGTTGACAGAGATCAATGGCTCTATTTATATGATTAAGTGGAGTGGAAAGGTTGTTACGAATGAATTCAGAGTGATCACTGCGACCAATAGTAGCGGATTGGTGGCGCCTGGCACCTACTTCTTTGGCGAGGATGGAAAACTCTTCACAGGAACTGATGTTGTGTGGGATGAAACTGAGCAGCTTTACTATTACTGCAAGGATGGCAAGCTTGGCACTCGCCTTTACAACAATCAGTTGACTGAGATTAACGGATCTATCTACTTTGTAAAGTGGAGTGGCAAGGTCGCTACTAACGAGACAAGAGAGATTACTACTACTAATAGCAATGGTCTCCTGGCACCCGGTTCCTACTACTTTGGAGAAGACGGCAAGCTGTTTACCGGCGTGAAGGAGGATGCTGATGGCATTCTGTATTACTACAAGAACGGTCAGCTTGGACTCCGCCAGTATAACAGTGAACTGGTAGAGATCGATGGAGCAATCTATTTGGTTAAGTGGAGTGCTAAGGTTGCCAGAAACGAGATGAGGAATGTCGCCGCTACCAAGACAAACGGCGTGCTTGATCCTGGTCATTATTACTTCGGCGAAGATGGTAAGCTGTTTACCGGCGTAATGGCAGGTGAAGATGGTACTCTGTACTACTATGAAGACGGTGTGATCGGTGCCCGTAAGTACAATAGTGCTCTTGTTCAAGTGAATGGAGATATCTATTTTGTCAAGTGGAGTGGCAAGGTTGCTGTGAATGAAACCAGACAGATCACCGCTGCTAATAGCAACGGTCTGCTTGCAATCGGTAGCTATTTCTTCGGCGAGGACGGAAAGCTTCAAGCTTAATAAACTATCCCCACCTTCGGGTGGGGAGCCGCACTGCAATCAGTACCTCCACGGGGTGTGCGGCGGGCAACATATAAACTGGTATATGGCTAAACTGATTGGTGATTAAGTGGCGTTTAAAAGCACTTTGCTGCTGTTGTGTTCGGGAATAATCAATATCTGTCAGATTGTTTTGGGTTGTATTTGAATATGAGGAAAGACTATGAGAATCATTAAAAAGGCCTTTGCCTTTCTCCTGTTGAGCAATATAAGGATTAGGGCGTATGTAAATTTCTTATTAAACCTGAAAAAGAAGAAAAAACATAAGTTTTTGCGGATTTTACTTAAAGAGCATTTACGGAAGAAATACCACATTCTTATTGGGGAAAATGCCATTATAGGGAGTATTATTTTACCTCATCCACACAATGTATGTATCGGCAGAGAAGTCCAAATTGGAGAGAATTGCACCCTATATCACGATGTAACAATTGGGCAGTCAAAGGATTTGTTTCCGAAGATTGGTAGTAATGTAACAATTTACACAGGGGCAAAAGTTTTTGGAGGAATTACCATTGGTGATAATGTAGTAATTGGAGCGAATTCTGTTGTGACATCTGATGTTCCTCCGAATGCAATCGTAGCCGGAGTTCCGGCAAGGATTTTAAAATATCGTACAGATCTGCACTGAGTATTTATTGGACAATTAAAACGATTTTGATTTCACAGAGAACGGGCGATTCTCCATATTACACACAGTTCTGTACTTTTGTTAGGAAGACAAAATGAAGCGAAAAACGAAATTGATGCTAAATTCAGCATCTTCTTTAATATTTCAACTTACAACCATTATTTGCGGTTTTATATTACCACGTTTCTTTTTGGTTCATTATGGGTCAGAGGTAAACGGATTGGTATCGTCCATTACACAATTCCTTGGCTTTATTACACTGGCTGAGTGTGGCGTTGGACCGGTTGTTCAGTCTATCCTATATAAACCTCTGGCAGAGAATGATATGACTGCTGTGAGCAAGATCGTATCTTCGTCAGAACGCTTTTTCAGAAGAATTGCCTATATCTTATTAGCATATGTGGCTATTTTGATGGTAGTGTATCCCTTCATCACCATTGATTCTTTTGATTATCTATTTACGGCCTTGCTGATTTTTGTGATCTCCATTAGTACATTTGCACAGTACTATATCGGCATGACTTATAGGCTTCTGCTTGAGGCAGACCAGCTGGGCTTCTTCCAGTATATGATCCAAGTAATGGCATTGATTCTGAATACCGTTCTTTGCATCATACTCATGCGTTGCGGTGCTTCGGTGCAGGTGGTCAAACTGGGCACTTCTTTGATTTTTGTTATGCAGCCTGTTCTACTGTCTGTTATTGCAAAACGCAGGTATAAGCTGGTTCGGAACATCAACTCAAAGGAGGATCACATTAAGCAAAAATGGAATGCCATGATGCACCATATTTCCGGAGTAGTTTTAGGAAATACGGATGTGGTTGTCTTAACCTTATTTTCGACCCTTGAAAATGTATCGATTTATGCAGTGTATCATTTGGTTGTAAATGGATTGAAACAAATTATTGTTTCAATGACCAATGGCATACGAGCAATGTTTGGTAATATGCTTGCCAAGCGGGAAATGGATCAGCTAAATCGTTCATTTGATCATTTTGAGTGGCTTCTCCATACGGCCGTCACATTGGTGTTTTCTGTTGCCGCACTTCTGATTCTACCTTTTGTTCAGGTCTATACCAATGATATTGCGGATGTAAATTATATTGTTCCGGCCTTTGCATATATGATCATCCTTGCACAAGCGATTTACTGCTACCGTCTTCCTTACTACATCCTGGTGAATGCAGCGGGGCACTACAAGCAGACACAATGGAGTGCGGTCATTGAGGCAGGTATCAATGTAGCGGTCTCGATTCTTCTTGTATTCCGCTTTGGACTCATTGGTGTTGCCATCGGAACATTTTTCGCAATGCTGTATCGGACTTTATATCTGGTGTGGTATTTGAAGAAACATTTATTGCAGCGGAAGCTACATTATTTTATTAAGCATTTACTTGTGGATGCTTGCGAAGTGCTGCTGCTGTTCCTTCTGGTATCGTCATTTCCGTCCTTTTATGTCTTGCGTCAGGTCAATTACTTTGAATGGGTCATACTAGCCATCAAGGTTGGTCTGTCGGGTGCCGGAATTGTGATTATTATGAATTGTATATTCTATGGCAGAGAATTAAAAGACATGATTACAAGAAGAGGAAAGCGAAAATAGCATGTGTCGTACTACGCTTTTCATAATTGCCTTAAAGGAAAACAATATATGTTGAATAATAATCTTGAACTTGTTGGAAAAAGTGTTTTTATTACCGGAGCAGCCGGATTTATCGGCTCCAACCTGGTTACGGAGCTTTTGCGTACAGTTCCCGCGGTTCACATCGTCGGTCTTGATAATTTGAACGACTATTACGATGTGTCTATTAAGGAATATCGTCTTGCGGAGATCGAAAAAATTGCCGCCTTGCATGGGGATTCTACCTGGGAGTTCGTGAAGGGAGATCTGACAGACCGCTCCTTGATCCATAGCCTTTTTGGGCAGCATCATTTTTCCTTTGTTGTGAATTTGGCTGCACAGGCCGGTGTACGGTATTCTATTACGAATCCGGATGTATATATCGAAAGCAACATCATCGGGTTTTATAACATCTTGGAGGCTTGCCGTGAGACTATGAACACGCAAAATCCTGTAGAACATTTGATTTTTGCATCTTCATCTTCTGTCTACGGCACGAACAAGAAAATACCTTATTGCACAGAGGACAGAGCAGACGAGCCTGTATCTCTCTATGCAGCTACGAAGAAAAGCAATGAGCTTATGGCACATGCGTATTCCAAGCTATACAATATTCCATCTACAGGCTTGCGATTTTTCACGGTTTATGGGCCAGCCGGTCGTCCCGATATGGCATATTTTGGTTTTACCAACAAACTACTGAAGGGTGAAACGATAGAGATTTTCAATTATGGCAATTGTAAGAGAGACTTTACCTATGTGGACGATATTGTGGAGGGTGTTAAGCGTGTTATGTACCATGCACCAGAGAAGTGCACGGGCGAGGATGGTTTGCCGCTACCTCCCTATGCGATTTACAATATTGGTAACAGTAAACCCGAAAATCTATTGGATTTTGTTACGATCCTGCAGGAAGAACTGATTCAGGCGAATGTTCTTCCCTCTGATTATGATTTTGAAGCACACAAAAAATTAGTACCTATGCAGGCCGGAGATGTACCGGTTACCTATGCGGATACTTGTGCACTGGAAATGGATTTTGGGTTTAAACCCTCTACGCCACTTCGAGTGGGACTTCGCAAATTTGCAAAATGGTATCATGATTTCTACATTAACGGAGGAGAAGAATCCTGACTCTTTTGGGCACTGTAAAGGATACAAGGAGATTTGTACTGTGACCGAAGAGCGACTAGGGATTCTTAAAAGAAAGCAATCTGCCTATGGTGAAGTGGTCATTAAGAATATTTACGGTATTTTTTGTTATCGTGTTTCTGTATTCCGGATATAGGATCCTTGATAAAATGCGTGATTATGAGCAAATTGAGGATACCTACGATAGTATCGCAGATTTGGTAGTGCGGACAGTTCCCGCGAATGTAGAAACAGAGGGTAATATGTCTGAGGATGTATCCGTGTTACAGAATTCCTATGTTTCTTTTGAGGTTGAAACGATGACTGAGACGGAGCAGCAGATCGATTCTTATTATTCGAATTTGAGTTCTCCCATAACGGTAGACTTTGATACCCTGTGTAGCATTAATCCCGATATAGTAGGCTGGATCTATTGTGAAGGGACTTCCATTAATTACCCTGTTTTAAAAGGTGAGGATAATGATGCCTATCTTTACCACCAATATGATGGGACATATAGTGCCGGAGGGAGTATTTTTATGGACTATCGCTGTGAAAGTGATTTCTCTGGAGCCTATACGGTGATCTATGGGCATAATATGCTTGCAGATTCCATGTTCAACTGTTTGGATTATTATAGGGAACAGGAATATCTGGAGTCCCATAATCGCTTGTTCTACCTAACTGCTGAGGGTAAGACCTACTGCTTGGAGGCGATTTGCAGTAATCTGACGGTGTACAAGGATGATCTGAGATTATTTGAGCTTCGGGACGATGAGCGTAACCTTTCACTTATCAGAGCTTGTGCAGAGGCAGATACGGGCATTGAAGCCAGCAACGAAGATAAGCTTGTCCTGTTAGCAACCTGTACCTATGACTTCAAGAACGCCAAATGCACCTTGCTATGCAAGGCTATTGAATTAAAATCCTGAATACAAACCACTGCGGGAACCCGATGGAGGCTTCCTGCAGTGGTTTCTCTTATATTTCGCCATCTCTCGACCCGAAAAACGATCTGCAATAACTGAAAAATAAGGGGAACGTGGGAGAAATCTCTTGCATAGGATGAGTCGGGACTGAGGTCCCGGAGGGAGGAATTGCGTTGGAATTCAGAATGCAGAACAGGACGTGCGACCGATGCGAGCTGCCGGATCGTTCCCGGGAGGCCTGCGATTCATCGGAATGTACTATGGATCAGGAGGACAGTATGTGGAGGGAAGGGGTATTACCGCCCTCGGCACCGCTGGCCAATCCCTATGTACCCTTCCAGAGGGATGACCCGCCCACCTATGAGCCCAGGAACGGTGTAGTGCGAGGAACTCTGTTTCCCGGTTTAGATCTGCCCTATAGAGGGATGATCAACAAGGAGCCCTTGAGCCGTACGCATCTCCATGAATTACAGACCATGGCATTTGCGATTACGGAATTAGGGGAGTACTTGGACACTCATCCCAATGACAGGGAGATCTTTCGACTGTTCCAGAGCTATGTTCGGATGTATAAAGAGGGGAAGGAACGGTACGAGGCGATGCATGGACCCTTGACCCAGCGAAACGCCGCAGGGCAGGATTCCTATGGCTGGCTGAAGGATCCCTGGCCCTGGGATTACGAAGCAAATAAGGAGGGCTGACTATGTTTGTCTATGAAAAGAAGCTCCAATACCCCGTAAAAATTGCGAACTGCAATCCCAAGCTTGCAAGCATCATCATCAGCCAATACGGTGGACCGTACACCAATAGACTACGAAAAAATTATACCGTCGTGCGGTAGGTGAGGGAAAGGGTATTAGTGGCTTTATCGTAGGTGGCGGTGTCGATGATGGTGGAGGCGGCGTCGAACTTTTGGGCGGTGGTGGCTTCGGGAGAGGTGAGTGTATCCAAGACACCTTGAATGGCTTGACGGAGGAGGGCTTTGGTGTCTATGGGGGTGAGAGTGGACTCTGCTTCCTGGAGGGAGACTTGGAGATCTTGGATTTCCTGTGTCAACTTGGCAGAGAGACTCTTGTAGTCCTCTAAGGTGAGAGCTTCGGCAAGGTAGGCTTCTGTGAGGCGAGCTTTCTTCCGCTCTGCCTTATCCAGAGTGCCGCGGAGCCGGGTGATTTGGTCGTTGACGGGGGAGCTGGTGCGGATCACATTACATTCGGGAGTTTGCGCTGGGTCTGTGTCAGCACGGAGTCGGTTGAGGAAGGCTTCTTCCAGAGAAGGGATGGTTGTGTGCTGGGAGGTCCGGCAACGGCCTCGGACATAGTTATTGCATTTGAGGTAATTGGGCTTGGTGAAGATCAAGGTAGAACCGCATGAGGCGCAGCGGACGATGCCACAGAGCCAGTGCTTGCGGTCGCAGCTGGGACGGCCGTGGTAGCGGTGTCGGGCCTTGACCTCTGCCATTCTCTGCTGAACGGTATCCCATAGCTCTTGCTCGATAATGGGGGTATGCTTGCCTTTTACGGTTAGGACATCGGGATTATTGTAGTCTCGGCGGGTACGGCCCTTGGGGTTCCAACGGAGGTAACCGATATAGACGGGGTTCCGAAGGATGTATTCTACGGTACGGTTTTCGAAGGCAGTGCCACGGTGGGTGGTGATGCCTTGGGAATTGAGCCATTTGGCAATAGGGAACAGACCATCCCCGGCGGCGAAGCGTTCAAAGATCTGCCGGACCAGTGGGGCTTCTGTGTCGTGGGGGACGAAGGCTTTGTTTTCCAAACGGTAGCCGAAGGGTGGGGCAGTCTGGGGCTCTCCACGGAGGGCTTTTTCTTTCATGCCCTTCCGAACCTCCTGTCCCAGGTTAATGCTGTATGCCTCGGCGAAAGATTCATAGATCGCCTCCATGACTCCGCTGTAGGAGCCTTCGCTGAGAGGCTCCTTAATGGAGATCACCTCTACACCGGCACGCTTCAGCACGGACTTATATACAATACTGTCCTCTCGACTGCGGGCAAAGCGGTCAAACTTGTGTACCAGGACCACCTCAAAAGGGTGGTCCTTTCTTTTTGCCGCTTCGATCATGGCCATAAATCCGGGCCGCTTCTCCGCCCGTCTGCCGGAGATCCCTTCATCGGCGTATATGTGCCGCTCATCCAATATGAGATTGTGAGCAACAGCATACTCCCGGAGTTCCCGGAGCTGGGCAGCGGGTGAGAATTCCGTCTGATCGTCCGTAGAGACGCGGATATATGCGGCTGCAATTCTGACTTGATTCATAGGTGCTCCTTTCTGGAATTTTCATAAGACCGCTTCCGGCTGGTATCCGGAGGCGGTCTTTTTTGTTTTTAAAGGGGTCGAAATCGACCAGTTTAATCGGAGAATTCTCTTAGCTGTAAAGCTATCGATTTCGATAGGGTTTTAGGGGCAATGCCCCGAACAAAGGACCGGGGAAGTTACAAGATTTCATCCCAAAAGTCATTTTCGTGAACAATTGTAATACGGTGCCCGTTTCTACGTAAGATCATTGCTTGCTCGACTTTTCGACCGTAACAGGAAAAAGCCCAACACGGATTACCATCGCCACCCACAATCAGATAATCTGTCTTTTTTGAAACGCCTTTGACAAAAACAGCACCTTTCTCTTTTATGATTTCGGCAATCTCGCTTCTTGTAGCTCGTTGAGAAGTGCCTGTGAAGCAAAATGTTTTATCAGAAAAGGAAATCTCGGGACAAATTGCACAGATACCTTGAATGCTATATTCATCTCTAAGTTTATTTACATCAACCTCATGGATGTTGCATGATGCTCGTGTATCGACAAAACTTGCGAAAAATGCCTTTAACATATTTCTCTCGTCTGCTGATATTGAGCCGTCCTCCTTTGCAGCCAAGAGCAAACTATAGATCTCATCAAACGGATATGTACCGCTCAAGAAATCATTTTCATTTAGCCAATCGTTAAGGATCTTTAATTCGCTATCATCGAGGGTTCCATCTGTCAGCATTCCGTGCAGCATTCCTTCTAACTGCTGGATCTTACTTGTTGTGATATCAAAATACAATTTATCAGTATTATCGGTGGTTAGCCTTTGGCATAGCCAAAGAATATCTTGCAGTTCATCCATATCTATGAAACCGTCAGCAAAAGCAGATTCAATGACCGGAATAATCTGATTAAATGGATGAATATTGATAAATGCACGATGTAGCTCATACCAATTTCTAACCTCTTCATTTTCTGCTTCAGTGATTTCGTTATCTGCAGAAACACCCTTGAGAATTCCCATTAGAGTGTTTAGTGCTTTATGCATTTCTTCTCGCTTCATAAATTGTCTGTATTCGTTTAATTCGCTCATAGTAGTAACTCTCCTTTTCGTTATTCAAATTGCACCTGTGAAGGCTCCGGTTTCGCGAGTGTCTCGGAGGAGTTGGATAGCCTCCCTTCCTATTTAGCATAGCCGATTTTGACGGTGACATTGTTAAAGGACGAGAATTTTTCAACGGCCTTGTTGGAATAAACGACCTTATAATCACCGCCACCGATAAATGCGGATATGAATTTAATATCGTACTTCTTGAGCAGTTTTCGAACATGAATATTTTCGTCCCTTTTGATGTAGCCTACCAACTCCCCGGCAACATAAACTGCAACGGCATTCTCGTCATTGGGATTCTTATCTTCCTTGACAAGTTTTACAGGCTCTGAAACGTAGTTGATCTTGTAAATAGCCTTGTTAACTAAACCGTGTTCAATCGCCTCTGCGGCAGTGTACTTCCACTGAGGATTAAGTCTGGCGAGCTCTCTTATGTTTTTCTCATAATAATTTACACCGGCGAGGCGGAAGGTTTCGATCTTGAGATCACTGTCTTCGTTGCCTCCCTCTAGTTTGAACAGTTTCCTTAGCCATCTTTTCAAATACTTCTTGACATGACGCAGAATTTTTCTGAAAAGCTTCATAATCAATCTCCTTGTGTATATCTGTTTAATATTTGTGTTTTTTTAGGCGTGGTCGTAAATCAATGATCTTGCAGCGGGTTAGGCGTTCTTGGCTGCGGAGGCAGCGGGGGTGAGACCGAGGAGAGTGTCTACTGCGGCCTGCATTTCTGGGTGACTGCGATATGCGAGAACCAATTCTCTTTCGTGAACAGAAAGACCAAAAGAAGGAGTAGCTGCGGGAATTACAGAGATGTCGATCTGCTCGTCAACAAGGGAGAAAAGCTCATTTACAGAAATGCCCATCCCATGTGCTGCTCGTTGCATAGTTTCCAAAGTAAGGGAAATGGGAAGTCCACTCTGTGGATTCCTATTGTTTTCCAGCATAGAAACATATCCGCGGCTAAAGCCAGATAGACGAGCAAAGTCACCTTGTGAGAGGTTGTGGTCCATTCGATACTGTTTAATCAGTTCGCCTAATGTCATTTACATCACCTCTAAAAGTTGTTTAGTATATTATACATACAAGATAAAAATAATGCAAGAAGAAATTTTAGAAAAATGATGATTAATATACTTGACAAATAATGCTTAATATGTTAAACTTTAAGAGAAAGGAGGGATCGATATGGGTTTCAAAATTAAAGAACATAGACAAGAAATTGGTATGTCCCAAGAAGAATTGGCAGAAAAAGCAGGTGTTTCCAGAGCTATCATATCAGGACTTGAGAGCGGAAGGGTAACTGTTACAAGTACGAAAACCATTGAAAAGATCGCAAAAGCTTTAGATAAAGAAGTTAGCGATATTTTTTATTCCGCAACTGCTTAATATATTAAGCATATATAAAGAATGATGCCTGTAGTGGGGCAACGGTGAATAAGGAGGTGAAAGAAATGGATTTACTGACAAAGGGAAATATTGAGCATGGGCTTAAAAAGATGCCGAAGGCAAAGCTCCTCGCGGCGGAGCTTGTGGAAGAAGCAGCACGGGAAGGGGCGACCCTGGGGGAATTTAAGTTAGCGGTGGAGATTGCGACAGCGATTCTAGAAGAGCAAATGAATCCGGACTTACTCCGCGTGAAAAGCTTCAAGGGCGAGATTGAGGACGCCTTCGCAAGCATCTAAGTATTCCTTAAAGTCCCTCTCCGTTGTGCAGGGCGGAGAGGGAGGAAGGCCTGCAGGAAGGGCCGTCGCTGAATGCTCGGGACCCCACTGAGGAAGCTTGTTGGGTAACAGGGACAAGGGTGTCCACATAGTATGAAAGTGAGGTGATTTTTGATGGCGAGGAAGCAAGAACCGATTAAGACGAGATCTTTTGTGAGGATCGACGGAGAATTGCGAGAAGTGAAGGATCTGCCGAAGGAGGTTTGGGAGCCTATTGCAAGGGACCTTCTTTGCCGGTACTTAAATACAATGTTCCAGGGGAAAGCCCATTTCTATTATCCTGAAAACATAGACGAAAATTACAAAGGAGGAAACATTTATGACGCAGATGGTACTTTACTGTCCGACGGTTGACGATCGGGCAGAGCAGGAGGAGCTGCAGATGCTCCGGGACCGAGTCCGTGCCAATGTGGAACGGCAGCGGATCGAGGCTGCTGCTGTGGAAGCGGTCTCTCAATTGCAGACCATGAAGGAGGCAGAGCAGCGGGCCAAAAGAGCAGCTCGGAAGGAAAAGACCCGCCGGCGCCAGCGGAGCTTCGGGTACTGGATCGGTGCCGGTGTGGGTGTGTTGGCTGTGTTGGCCTGGGCCTTTACCAAGGATCTGGGGATCACGGCCGTACCTGTTGCCCTGGGAGCCTGGCTCCTGCGGAGGAAGTAGGATGCTGGAATTTCACTGTGACAAATGCCGTCGGCCTGTGGCTCGGGAAGATGCGGTACAGGTTCGGATCGTGTATTCTGCATACGCTCCCGAGCTTGACCGGGTTCCGACATATCGGGAACTGTGTCCGGGGTGTGCCTTTGAATTGGATGGGATCTTATTCCCCGGTATG
>JAZNYV010000029.1:0-13928 GCA_045594585.1 Faecousia sp.
CCTTCACACTACCCCCCTTATATTAACCTACTGTACCTACTGAAAGAGAAGATTATAGGGACGGTACAAAATTTACACTCTTGGCAGGAATGAAAATCCGTGCTACAATGAGGGTAAGAAAACAAGGAGGTGCTTGACATGAAGAAAGCCATTGTTGGACTGCTCTTAGTAGTTTGCCTTTTAACCGCCTGTAGCAAGGAAGCCAAGCCGGAAGTAACGACCGAGGATCCACAACTTGCAGTAACGACAACTGCAACAATGGAAATCTCAACCGAACCTGTTGAAACCGAAATCCCTACCACAGAGGAACAGCCATCCACTGCATTGGAAACATCAGAGATTGCGACGGAAGTCACAACCGAGTCTACAGAGCCTCTCACTGAAGGGAATGTTCCAACAGAAACACCTACGGAAAATAAAACGCAACCGACTACAGCACCTACGGAGGCAACGACACCTCCTACAACCACGCCGCCCACTACACAACCTACCACACAAGCTACTGAACCTCCTACAACAACCCCGACAGAAACTCAACCTCCCGAAACGGAACCTCCTACCACCGAGACCCCCAAGGAAGAAATCGACCTTGCCGCATTAGAGGAATATGGCAGAGCCTATGCAAGAACCCTTGGTTATAACGGCAATCCCAACACAGGGTTTGCAACCAATGCAGGATATTTCCCTCCGGTTTATTGCTTTATCCGTTCCATGGACGAAGGACGCAGTATTGTTCGAGAGGCTGTAGACGCACAATATGCAGATGATATCAGCTGTGGACATGACATCGTTGTAGTGATTGATGGTGTGGAACGCCACAGAAAGTTAAACATTTACATCGAGAGAACAGATAAGCCAGATTGGTATCTCGTGTACTGTTTCTACGGTGGCGAATAAAAATCAAATATCAAAAATGCTCCCTGTTCAGAATCTCGGAAATTTTGAACAGGGATTTTTCTATGGAAAGGAGAAATGTTTATGAAGAAACCTCTGATGCGGATGTTTGCGCTCTGCTTAGCGGTGCTTCTCCTCTTAGGAATTTTCCCGTTTGCTTTTGCAGAAGAACATTCCACGGATGAAGTTTCTGCTACGGAGAATACATCTGCTATTTTGGATCCTCAGAAAGCAGATACCAAAAACACCAGACCGGAAGGCTATGTTTATAAGTCCGGTATCATTTGGGGAGCAGATTCTTCCAAGGAATTCGATGCTGTTTATAATGGGAAGAAAAACCACGTGTATTGCGTATCTACGCACAATGTCATGCACAATGGTTCATATGTTCCTTGTTACTGCATTGATCCGGGAATCGAGATTGGAACAGGTACCCCTTATGAGGACTATGTACTGACTACTGATATGGCCTGGAACAGTTTGTCCTATCAGCAACGAAGAGCTATTGGACTCGCACTCATTTACGGATATCCCAACAGCATCAATCCCTCGAGTTTTCTCGACAAAAAGGGAGCCCAAGCCGCTACACAGATGATCATTTGGGAAATCTGCTATGGTATGAGAAGCCCTTTGGCTCCTTTTACCTGTACGGATAACCGTTATTACAATCTGTTTGAATCCGACTCTGTTGGCCACGAGTTCACAGATGATGGAACGGGATCAAACAACGGTTGGATCCACAACATGAAGGCTGTTTATCAGCAGATTTCCGACAAAATGGCACAGCATTTCACTCGCCCCAGCTTCCTGTCAACAGATACCGATACTGCACAGATCTTCGATCTTACTCCCAACAGTAACGGCACATATTCGGTGACTTTAACGGACTCAAACAATATGCTTTCCGTTGTTAGCTTCACAAATACAGACAATCTGACATTTGTGAAAAACGGGAACACTCTCACGATTACGGCAAACAAGCCTGTAACGGAAGTAACAGTAAAGGCTTCTAAAGATGTTCCAAACTTGGAATCACAAACCTTTATCGTTTGGATGCACACGGACAAGCAAACCATAGTGGAACCTATCAGCCCGACAGCAGACCCCACTCCGCTGTATCTCAAGCTTCGCGTTCGAACCGGAAATCTGAGCATTAAGAAAACCACTTCGGATGGAAAGATGCTCAGCGGTTGGCAGTTCATCCTTTGTTCGGATCAGGCTTGTACCAACAAGGTCTATGGTCCCTACACCACAGCTTCGGATGGCACGATTACTGCCAACAATCTGACAGCAGGAACATACTGGATCAAGGAAGTTGGTAATACCGATCCCAATGTACAAGCAAAGTACAAGTGCGAAGGAGAAAATCCCCGCAAGATCACTGTAACCGCAGGGCAGACCACAAGCGTTGCTTTCAACAATGTGTTGCAGACAGGAAGTCTTGGCATTAGAAAGACAACCTCGGATGGAAAGATGCTCAGCGGTTGGCAGTTCATCCTTTATTCGGATCAGGCGTGTACCAAACAGGTCTACGGTCCCTACAACACGGCTTCCAACGGTATGATAGATGCCAAGGATATTCTTGCAGGAACTTACTGGATCAAGGAAGTTGGTAACACCGATCCCAATGTACAAGCAAAGTACAAGTGCGCAGGAGAAAATCCCCGCAAGATCACTGTAACCGCAGGACAGACAACAAGCGTCGCTTTCAACAATGTGTTGCAGACAGGAAGTCTTGGCATTAGAAAGACAACCTCGGATGGAAAGATGCTTGGCGGTTGGCAGTTCATCCTCTACTCGGATCAGGCGTGTACCAAACAGGTCTACGGTCCCTACACCACGGCTTCCAACGGTATGATAGATGCCAAGGATATTCTTGCAGGAACTTACTGGATCAAGGAAGTTGGTAACACCGACCCCGAAGTACAGGCAAAGTATACGTGCGAGGGCGAGAATCCTCGAAAGGTCACTTTAGCCGCAGGGCAAATCCTCAGTGTTGGCTTCAACAACATTCTCAGAGAAGGCAATCTGAAGCTAATTAAAAAAACCAATACCGGTGGTACTCTCGGTAATTGGAAGATCGGTATTTACACGGATCCCGACTGCACTAAACCCATCGAGGGATCTCCCTTTGTTACTGCTACAGACGGAACCGTTACAGCTCCCAATCTGACTCCCGGCGTTTATTACGCAAAGGAAGTAGACGAATCCGATCAGTTTCCCTATTGGGCATTCGATACCTCTGTGAAGAAAGTAACTGTAGAAGCCGGCAAAACCGCTTCCGCAACATTCACCAATACGCAGTACGGCAAACTTCGGATCAAAAAGAACGCTGTAAACGGCAGTTCGAGGAATTGGAAGTTTGAAATCCTCAACGAATCCAAGGAAGTCATTGCTACTCTGACAACGAACAGAGAAGGCTATGCCTATTCGGGTTTGCTTCTTCCCGGAAAGTATTATGTCCGAGAAATCCATGACAGGGACGAAACCTACTGGACATACGATGCACAGGTAGAAAAGGAAGCACTTGTTACCGCAGGAGAAGATGTAACGGTGGAATACACCAATGAACTGTTCGGCAGAATCAGCTTCCACAAAACCACAGACTCCGGCAAGTATCTGGAAGGCTGGGTGTTCCGTGTTACAGATGAAGCAGGAAATTTTGTGGGAGAATACACCACAGATGCTTTCGGCTATGCTGTTACGGAAAAACTCAAACCCGGCAAGTATTTTGTTACCGAGGTTGCCCGAAATGATCCCTATTGGGTCGTGAATGTGGAAACCCATACCATAGATGCCATGGCAGGACAGACCGTTCGTGATGAATGGCACAACAACGAATATGGCAAAGGAACCTTCCGAAAAGTAACCAACACTGGAACAAATCTGGACGGATGGATCTTCACAGTGTATTCCGACAAAGCCTGCAAGAACGAAATCACAACGCTGACCACCGACATGGACGGAAAAGTTTCTTGGCTGGCTGAACCCGGAACCTACTATGTGAAGGAAACGGGAGATACCAAGGGGCGTTTTGAAAATCCCTCTTGGGTAATGGATACAAGCGTTCATGCCATTACCATCAAAGCCCATACGGAAAATAACATTACCTTCCAGAATTTCCTTTACGGAAAAATCTCCGTGCAAAAGGTAGACCACAACGGAAAACCTCTCGCAGATGCAGAATTTCTTCTGGAATGGAGTGAGGACGGAAAGCTGTGGAAGTCCGTCTTTTACTTCCGAGGCTCGGATGGTCCGGAAGGAAGCTGTTCCAACAGTAATGTGGTAGACGGTAAGCTGACTACGGGAGCAGACGGAATTGTCACATGGACAAGACTGTATCCTGATCTGTATTACAGAGTTACCGAAACCAAAGCACCCAATGGGTATATTCTTCTGACGGAGCCTGTTTTTGAAGGCAAGTTGCCGGAAACCGATCCTATGGTAACGCTGAGAGTTGTCAATGCTCCTCAGTTTGAAATGCCCCAGACCGGCTCTGCTTCCATGTTGCGACTGCCCATTGCTCTTGCTATCTGCACGCTTCTTTGCGGAGGCGTACTGCTCCATCTAAGAAAGAAGAAAACCGAATAACTTCATCTATCACCCCAAACCAACCGAGGAAAAAAGAACCTCGGTTTTCTTTTTGCTCAAACGCAAATCTATCACTATTTCAAACTAACTTATTTTAACTATGAAAGGAAAATTTAACTATGAAAAAGATTTTTGCTATCCTCCTCTCCCTTATGATTATGATCTCCGCTATCCCCGCATCCCTGGCAGCTCCCGTGGCAGATGCCACCATCGATGAAACCGCAGAAGGCTCCCTGACCATCTTCAAGTACGACTTCACCAACGCCATGAAGGACGGCGTGTGGAACGAAGACAGCTTTGTTTCCACCGGCTGGCGTGAAAGCTATGTAGAAACCGTTCTCGGCGGCACTGTCCGTGAGGGAGATGTCAACGGCGAAGCAGACCATGCTCTTGGTAACGGTCAGACCTCCAATGGCTATGCCATTAAGGGTGTCGAGTTCACCATTGCCAAGGTCGCTGAAATCGTAACCTTCACCGAATCCGCAAATGATATGCACCCCGACCATAACCTGACTCAGGTGCTGTATGGCTTTGACAAAGTCGCTTCCGCTGACCTCCTTGCCGCTATGGGCTTGGCTGACGGTGCAAACCGTTACATCAACGCTGATATCACCGACAAGCTGGACAATTCCAAGTATTACTACACCTCCAACACCATCAACAAGGCTCTGGTCGATGCAATCAACGACAATGCAACTACCTTGAAGAATGCTATGGAAGCCTTTGTTTCCGCACAGGACAATGCGATCGCACTGCCTCCGACCGATGAAAACGGCATGTCCCGTGCAGAAGGCTTGGAGCTTGGACTTTGGCTGTGCATGGAAACCGCTGTTCCCGAAATGGTTACTTCCACCACCGATCCCGTCTTCATTTCCCTTCCCATGACTACCGTTTCCGGCAATGAAAATTCCGCATCCCCCGCAGGTGGCACCGCATGGAACTATGATGTTGTGATCTACCCCAAGAATCATACCGGCATTCCTTCTCTGGAAAAGACTCTGAGAGAATCCAAGGAAGACACGGGCAAGAATAACGGCACTACCGAAATCACCGATGGTTTTGAACATACCGGTACCGCATCCTCCGGTGATAAGCTGGACTACCAGATCCTCAGCACTCTGCCTACCATTACCTCCAAGGCCACCGGTCTGTCTGTCTACAACTTCTACGATACTCTCAGCGAAGGTCTGACCTACTGCAAGAACGATGTGAAGATCGAGTTTTTTGTTGACAAGGAATGTACCGAACCCGTAGCAGTATGGGAAGAAACAGACGGCAAGTTCACTGTGACCTATTCCGAAGATAACCGCCACATGACCATCGACATGACCTCCAAGGGTCTGAGCGAAATCAACAGCACTTCCATCACCAATGCTTACGGCAAGGTCTATGCCGGCTATTCCAATTACACCATGCGTATCAGCTACGGTGCAACTGTCAATGCAGATGATTCCCTCGTCTACGGCGAAAACGGCAATGACAACAAGGTCGTTCTGACTTGGAAGCGTACCTCCACCGAGTATTACGACACTCTGGTTGATGACTGCCATGTGTTCAGCTTCGGCATTGATCTGACCAAGCTGTTTGAAGGTCTGGACTCCGAAAGTGCAGAGATCCTGGATCTGTTCTCCTCCGTTAAGTTTAAGATCTACAACGAAACCGATGGCTACTGGGTACAGGCTCAGATGGATGAAGAAAGCGGCTACTACTATGTGACCGGTCATGTTGCCGAGGAAGCAGACGGCACTGTATTTGTCCCCATTACTGTGGCGGACGAACAGGGTAAGATCTTCATCAAGGGTTTGGAAGATGACAGCTATGTGATCACCGAGATCGAAACCGCTG
Organism: Faecousia sp.; assembly: GCA_045594585.1. GTDB lineage: Bacteria > Bacillota > Clostridia > Oscillospirales > Oscillospiraceae > JAZOXB01. Next base: position 6,331 of record JAZNYV010000029.1, read on the forward strand.
ACGGCTACACTCTCCTGAAGGACGACATCAAGTTGGTCATTACTGCCCTTAAAAACGAGGACTGCACCTGTGACATCTACTCCGAAGATATTCTCGGTGTTCTGCAGAACGACCCCCATTATGCCTTTGACGGTGGCTATGATCTGAAGCTCAGCGGTATGCCCCAGAAACAGCTTCACCACCTGTTCCTGACCGCAGAAGCTACGGTAGATACCAATGCAGTTACCATGGAAGCCGATGGCGAATCCCTCAATGCTTTCGTTCCTCTGACCATCGTCAACACCGAAGGCTTTGACCTGCCCAACACCGGTGACAACGGCACTCTGATCTTCACCGCAGGCGGCATCATGATGATGGTTGCCGCTGTGGTTGTTGTTCTGTTCCTCTGCAAGAAGCCCAAGAACGCTTCTGCCAACGCTTCCAAGAAGTAATTTATAACCATCTTTCGGTGGTCGGAGCAACCCTCCGACCACCCTTTGGGGAGGACAATCTATGAAGAAGAAACCTTTCTTATTTATCCTTGCGATCTTCATATTCCTTGGGGCTTTGGGCCTCACACTCTATCCCTTGATCAGCACTGCATACAACGAGAAACACCGTTCCGAGGTTCATACACAGTATGAGAACAGCCTCTTAGACATTGAGCATAAGGAGTTGATCGAAGAACGGCGGAAAGCTGTTGCGTACAATCGGATTCTGACCAACTACAGTCCCGAAGCCCTACAGGAAGCAGAAAACGAATACAAAGAACTTCTGAATCTTATGGATGACGGAGTTATGGGCTATGTTGAGATCCCTAAGATCAATGTACTGCTTCCCATCTACCACGGCACCAACGCGGACACTCTGGAAATTGGTGTCGGTCATTTGTTGGGAAGTTCTCTCCCCGTTGGCGGGAGTAGTTCCCATTCTGTGTTGACCGCCCATTCCGGCATGGCGACAGACAAGATGTTCTCCGATCTGCCTCAGCTATCTGAAGGGGATGTATTCTATCTGGATGTGCTTGACGAAACCCTTGCTTATCAAGTGGATCAAATCAAAACTGTCACACCTTATGACACCACATACCTTTCTGTAGCAGAGGGCGAAGATTACTGCACTCTTGTTACCTGTACACCTTTCGGTGTGAATACCCACAGACTTTTGGTAAGAGGAATACGAATTACTTACGAAGAAGCTGTAGAAATCCAAGAGGAACTCGAAACAGGTACAGAACCTGCGTCCACATGGGAACAGCATTATATCCGAGGCATCCTTATGGGAATCGGCGGGTCTATCTTTATTCTCTTGTTGGGGTACACAGTCGTCAGTGCATGGAGGAAACACCGTGGTAAGTAAAAGAACTGTTATCGTCACGATGGTATTTCTGTTCCTTGTGGGCTTAGCGGTATTGCTCTATCCCTATTACCAAGGAGCGAAGATCGATAAAAAAATGGCATCTGAAGCCAAAATTTTTTTGGAAAACTTTCCGACAAAACCTACGGAAGATACAACGGATCCCGAAGTCACGGAGGAAGCCGAGGCTGTAAAAGTCCGTCTGTACCCTAAGTTATGGGATGCTATGGAAAGCTACAATCATCGCATTTACACAAATAAACAAGTCAACTTGAAGGACACGGAGGCTTATAAGACTACGGCCTTCCGCCTGGCTGACTTTGGATTAGACAGTGAGGTGTTCGGTGTCATTGAGATTCCGAAACTCAATGTCTGCTTGCCTATTTACCTCGGTGCAAGCAGAAGCAATATGGAAAAAGGTGCGGCTCACATGGGCGAAACAAGTTTACCCATTGGCGGAGAAAACACCAACAGCGTGATTGCCGGCCATTGCGGTTGGAACGGCGCCCACTATTTCCGCTACCTCTCAGATCTGGAGCCCGGAGATGAGATCATCATCACAAACCTTTGGGAAACTTTAACCTACACCGTCACAGACTCCAAGATCATTGATCCTAACGAAACCGATTCTATCTTAATCCAAGAAGGACGGGATATGTTGACCTTGCTGACCTGCCACCCTTACGCATCCGGTGGCAAACAGCGACTCTTAGTATTCTGTGACCGACAAACTACAGAAGGAGGAATCTAAATGTACATTGACAAAGACCTTGTGGAATACACAAAGAAACGCTACCCGCCTGGTACACGGATTGAACTGGACTCCATGGGAGATGATCCCCGTCCTGTTGCTTCCGGAACAAAAGGTACGGTGAGAGTAGTGGACGACATGGGAACTGTTCACTGTGACTTCGACAACGGCAGAAGAATAGGGCTTATCCCCGGTGAGGACTTTTTCCACATCATCTCCGCAAGAAACCGCAACGGAAGGGAGGAAAGATAATATGGAGCAGACTGAAAAACGCATGGCAGGAACCTATGAGATCATCCATGCCATGCACATCGGAGATCGGGAAATTGTTATTGGAGAATGGAACGAGGCTCCCGACGGAGAACGATTCATGTGTGCTGTCTGTACGCAGAATGAGATCTTCGCCCAATACAATCAGGTCATGGTTTCAGACACCTATGCGGATATCGTGAAGCTTTACGGCGACCGTGTTTCCGCACAGGCAGAGAAAACCATTGCAACCCTCAATTATGAAGGGTTTACGGAGGATGACCGCCGTATGTACACAACCAAGGATTGCGATCCTATCGATCAGGAAGATTTGAATGGGAAGGTCGTGGTCATTCGTCCGGATGTACTCCGCAGAGAATACCAACAGGCAAGTCACCAAATCTGCATTTGCACCGGAGGTTTCGGAGCGAATCCCAATGCCAGAGGGAGAGCTGTTTATTGCAGAAATCTTCTGACAGGCGGAGAAGAGAAATTCTACCGTTCTGACCTTATGGGCATTCTCCCTCCCGAAAAGCAGCCCGAATGGGTGCAGAAGGGCGTGGAACAGTACCACAAGAAGAAAATGCAGAACAAGGAGGCGAGATGATGGAACTTAGACCCATGAGCAAGGAAGAAATGCTCTACTGTTACGCTCAGAGCCAGCAGATCAGTATGCAGACCGGATTGATTGGCCATCTTTGTGGCGATATGGACAGTGACGGGCAGGGCTTTTTCACAACCTTCTTTGATTTCCGTGATAGTCTGAAAACAGAGGAATTCAAAGCAGAGTTTGACACGGTGATCAATGCCTTGCGGAAGGATCCCGAATATCAGCAGTGCCTCGGCAATCGTGGTAAGCTGCGAGCCTTTTGCTATGCCCATCCCGAAAGCAGAATCCAAAGTGATCGGGATGACTACGGTTTCCGTGTGAATACCGACGCCTACAGCTATTTGGTGCGGCTGAATCCCAATCGTGGGGAATATAACTTCTACGTTTATTGCTACAAACGGGAGAGCATAGATCGACACATGAGGCAGGCAGAGCGAGGGATCCGCTTTATTGATCCCAATTACCGAGAAAAGTTCCGTGTAGCTGACGGAGATAAGATCCGGATTGTTACTGCAGAAGGCCGCAATCGAGATATGAAGGTTCGCTATATTGATGAATACCATATGGAAACAACCGGTTCGTGGGGAAATGACCTCTATCATATTTGCGAATTTGCGGAACGCTTTGAGGCACGGGGGTGCAAGGACATTTTTCCCATGCGATCCTCTCTCCCCGAACATTGCTACTCTATGCTGTCTGCGGAAAATACGCTGATTAAGATCGTCAAAGGCGAATCCGGCTACTATGAGGTCTGCCAATTGGATGAGCACGGCAGGAAAACCGTGGATGCCAAGAACGCTGCTATTGGTGTGACCAAAGCCCAAGAAGCGGCTATGGTCATAGGCTCCATGTTCGGATGGGACAAGCCCGGTGCCGATCCAAAGAACTATGATGAGCAAGGTGTCCCCATTGCAACACAGCCCCGCAATCGTGGTGATGCACGATGATTCGGGTACAGGAGGTGCGTTGCAATGGGATATGGAATTGATGCCGGAACGAGTAAGTTTGAGGTTGTAACCGTTCTGGACAAGGAAATGCTGTTTGCTTGTTGCCGAGTGGACAGAAGCAGTGTTCCCAAGGGATTGTTTGTTTACGATGTCCGAAATGATGACGACCAAACAGGTCCTCCCGTCCAGATTGGAGAACACATCCTTGTAAATCATTGGGGTACGCTTATCAGCAATCAACCGCTTCCGTTGGGGCAGTATGCCCCTGATGGAAAAGCATTGCTCGACATTGACCCTATGGAGGATTGGAACTACGAAGGATATGAGATTACCCTGAAGGAGTATCTTGCGGAGTATCCGATTCAAGAAAGGGAGATTCTTTCCAAAAGCTCTACAGCCAAAACAGACGGCAAGCATGTAATCTGGAGCAACCGTGATTTAGACCTTGACGATTGGAGAGACGATCTGTTGGAGGAATACCCGGATACAGACGAGGACAGGTTGTATGAGCTTATGTTTGAACGAAATAACGCATATCTCGACGATGAACGAGCCAATCTGAACATCCAACTGAGCAATCCGATTCTTGTGGTTGCAGATGTAGGGCGATGGGACGGTCGTCACATGGGCTATGCAGAGGTCAAAAGTGGGAATATCCGTGACTGCCTCTATACAAGTATGGACTATGCCACTTGGTATGTAGATCAGCTTGGGGATCTCCGCTGTGATGCAATCCACCATGACGGTACGAATCATTATCTCTATCGTGTGTACAAGGATGGTGTATCCCAAAGCAGTATTGAAAACCTGAAAGCAAAGATCTTAGATGGCACCGTGACCCGTGCAGATATTACCCGTCTGACCAAACGCTTGGGAGATGACATCGGCAAAGTTTACGGCTGGACTTTTCCTCAACCGGGACGAAAACAACAAGAAAGATAGGAGGTCATAAATGGACAAACAAACCGCAATTCACGAATATCTGAAGCGGCATCATGTAGGCAAAGGCAGAGCCATTTACAGCAGAGATCTTCAACGACTGTTCTGCATAGATGGCAGAACTCTCCGCAGAAAGATCAACGCACTGCGAAAGGACGGTGTGCCTATTTGCAGTGACGAAAGCGGATACTACTACGCCCAACATCAGCAGGAAATCAATGATACGGTCTGTCGACTGAATGGGTTACTCACCACCATGTCCAATGCAAGAACCGGTCTGCTCTTTGCCTCTATCCTTGCCCCTGCAGCTTCCAAGGTGGAACTAACCATTAAAATCGAATAGGAGGTGAACCTATGGCAGACAAATATAGCCTGATGAAGGATGTAGCGAGGCAAATCGCCTTGGACATTACTTCCGCAACAGGCAAGTATACTGCATTCCTAAAAACTGCCGCCAATAACTACAAATACAGCTTTACGGATCAGTTGATTATCTACGACCGAAAGCCCGATGCAACGGCCTGTGCAGAGATCGACATGTGGAATAAGCTGGGCAGATGGGTCAACCGCCATACCAAAGGCATTCCTCTCCTTGTTGCAGGAAGCCCGAACCGTCTGAGATATGTCTTTGATGTGTCCGACACCAACAGCCGAGCAGGTATCGAAGTCAAGCTGTGGCAGATGCAACCTGAGTATGCGGCAGGAGTGCAGGAATCTCTTTCCAACCATTTAGGCATGGAAGAAAGCACCTTAGACTTCCCGTTATTCTTACAAAAAGTTGCCCAAACTGCTACGGAAGATAACCTCGAAGACTATCTTGCACAGCTTCAAGAAGCACGGCAGGAAAGCCTGTTGGAATCCCTCGACGAAAGCAAGCTGAAAAGCTATCTGAGGAAATCCGTTGCAAGTTCTGTTGGCTATATGCTCATGCACCGTTGCGGCATTGACCCGGATCGGTACTACAGCTTTTTGGATTTTGTCCATGTTATGAACTTCAACACTGAGGAAACCATCCAAGCCTTGGGTGAAGCCAGCAGTGATATTTCTGAAAATATTTTGCGAGAAATCGAAAAAAGCGTCCGTTCCCAAGTTCGCACATTTGCACAATCGCCCCAAAGGGAGTATGATAGTGACAGAAATAATAATACCGAAAGGAGCATGAACCATGGAACTGAACTACATTCAGCAGGGGGACTATCTGATCCCCGACGTGAAGCTGCCGGAGGAACCCAACATCGGCAAGTACGGAATGCTTCGGAGAACCTACCTGCAACAGAACAAGAAGGTGATCTTCGGAGCGATGCAGATGAAGGAAACCCTGAAGGATCATTTGGAGGAAGTAGACCGTCAAGCCAACGAGATGATGGAACGCCTCATGTCTCAAATGGCGAAGGAACAGGGCGTGACGGAGGAACTGAAAGCCCAAGATCAGATGGCGTGGGTACAGCAGATGAACAACATCCGAGCCGCAGCAGAGGAGGTCGTCCTGAGAGACCTGATCTACCGTTAAGCGGTCACGACTTCAACGCACGGACGGAGTACGATTATTTCCACCAAGATCACGAAAAGAATGAACTTCTGCGAAATCACAGCCCCTTAAAAGATCATAGGAAAGCCATAGCCGCATTCTTTAACGCTCACCGAGACGATAAAGAGTGCGGCTTTTTTGTTAGGGATTACTTCGGTAGTGAACCTGTGGAAGTAACTTTGGAGGACGGACAGATTGTAGGTTATCAAGCCTACTCTGACCTAATCCATATGTGGCGAGGCAACTACGATACAAGAGGACGAGAAGCCTTTGAGCGTTGGGATATGATTGCTCACCGCATAGCCGGGATGATGGTCATGGAAACTTGGCTGTCTGAGGATGAAAGACCCATCTTCCCCTCGGAAGCACAGCAGAAGACAAGAGCATTGCAGGCTACAGCCAAAGACGGAAGCAAATTCGTTCTGCCCCAAGGAGCTATTGACTATATCATCACCCATGGCTCAGGTGTATATCATGGGAAGTTCCGTATCTATGAACAGTTCTTAAAGAATGAAACCAAGGACAAAAATATTGCTTTTCTAAAGAATGAATACGGTATGGGAGGTCATTCCGATGCCATACCGGGAAGTGGATTGTGGGAACAGCACGATGCCACAGGAATATCGATTCGTCGTTCTTCTTCCTCTAAACCGGGAATGGAAGCAAAAGTGCTTATGACTTGGCCTATGGTGGAGATTCGCATTCGAGAGCTGATTGCCGCAGACCGTTATTTGTCTCCCACAGAAAAGAAAAACTATGCCAAATATCTGCGAGCAGAAGAAGCCCGGAGAAAGCGTAGTGCCTTGGTATCGGAATATCAATCTATTATTACGGACTACAACGATTACTGGACACAGCTTTCACAGAAAGAAAACTGTCTCAATGTTCATCCTCTCTACGATTGCTACCAAGCTTTCCGTATGGGAGAAAAGACCATAGGCAGAGGCGAAGAAAAGACTTTTGTCCTACCTGCCATGCGAGAGATTATGGAACGGATCGTGGAAGCCAATACCCACCATGTAGACCGAGCCAAGGCTATGCTTGAAAAGCTCAAGGGTGAAATTGCTCTGCCATTAGAACCAACCTATGATGAACTGAATCCACCGCCTCCGCTCCCAAAGGAATACCGTCTGAGTGAAGGCGATATTGTGAGAGTTGGCGCACAGCGATATGAGATCCTTGCTGTGCTTGACAAAGAAGTTACCGTCCGTGATGCAGACTTCGTTATGGACATTAAAG
>JAZNYV010000030.1:0-2135 GCA_045594585.1 Faecousia sp.
CGGCCTGTGGCTCGGGAAGATGCGGTACAGGTTCGGATCGTGTATTCTGCATACGCTCCCGAGCTTGACCGGGTTCCGACATATCGGGAACTGTGTCCGGGGTGTGCCTTTGAATTGGATGGGATCTTATTCCCCGGTATGGAGGATGAGGAGCGTGAGGCACTGAAGGCTTCCTGGGGCTGGCGTGATTTAGAGCCCACAGAGATCGATCGAAAGGAGCCGGGAACGGAATCCGGCACTGTACATGGGCCAGGGGCACCAATCCCTCAGACACTTCGTGCCAGCTCCCTTTACACAAGGGAGCCTCTGACCGGTGCAGATCAGGAGCTTGGTGTACGACAGGGAGAAAATGTTAGAGAGGCACCGAAGAATCCCTGTGGAGAGGGTCGGTGCATTACTCTTGCAAGGATCCGAGCAGGGATGTCCCAAGCGGAATTGGCAGAAAGGTGCTTCATCGGACAGGGTACCATCAGCAACTGGGAGAGAGGCTTTGCCTGTGCGGATTGGGAGGCCTTAGAAAAGGCTCTGCCGGAGCTGGCAGAGATTCACCGGGTTGGCTGTGCTGCTGTGTGTGAGTATGGGGCGGTGTGTTCCCCGGAGACCGGATGCCGATACAAGGGCTTCCGAATGGGATACGGAGGCTGATATGGACAAGACCTGTGAGGGCTGCCCCAATCTCTTTGTGGAAGATGCGTGCCGGGGGTATGTGTTCTTCGGCTGCAGCTTAGGAAAATTCGATTACCCCAAGGGCATGTTTGAGCACGCAAAAAAGGAGCAGCGGGACAAGCCCAGTGCTCCCATCCCTGCCTGGTGCAAGCTGGGGAAGGGAAAGAAATACTGTTAGAAAGGAATTATATATGAAAAGCAAATGGAGTCTCAAGTTAGCCATCTCGGTAGACTATTTCCTGCATTTTTTTGGGACGACTGCCCTTTTGATCACTGTGCTCACGCTGATAGTGGGACGGTTGGATTTTTGGGCGGGGACGGCATGCACGATCCCCGGCGTGGTGATCACCGAGCTGCTGGACAACTATATCCTCCGGGAGGGGGACAAGCAAATGCTTGCACTGAGGAGCAAGACTCAAAAGGAACTTGATGAGGTTGCCGATACTGAAGAGTCTGACCGCCGGGAGGCCGAATGCCGGTTTAACATGGACGGTCAATGCACCTACAGCGAGGAGCCTATGGCTTGCGTCCGGAAGGAGGAAGACTAATTATGGGTGTTTCTTCGGGCAAATGCTGCAAAACCTGCGGATGGTATGACGCTTATTCCGGTGTGTGCTGCAACGGTGACAGTGAATGGCGAGCAGACTTCCGAGACGAGGAGAACACCTGCGAGGCTTGGGAGGGGGGCAGCAATGAGTGAGCCGAGGCTGATTGATGTCAAAAATGTTGAAAGACAAATAAAGAAACTTCTTTCGGATGCTCCATATTTTATGGCTCATATGCTTCGGCTGATAGGAAAGATCCCTACCGTGGATGCCGTTCCTGTGGTGCGGTGCGACTGGACTGTGACATTCCGTGCAGATTGTGTAAATACGGCTTCGTGGTCTATGGTGCATTTGGTGCTGAGTATGACTGCGACAGGAAATTAAAAAGACCGCCCCAAAGTTGGTGCTATGTGGAGGAGGCGTAGAAGTGGATGTTAAGAAAAAGCTGGTGGAGTTACTCCTCAGTTGGGGTGGGATGTCGAATTGTGCGGAGGACATTGCAGACCACCTGCTTGCCAACGGCGTGACGATGCGAAAAGCAAAGCCAATCATTGACCCTGCGGATGCCGATTTTGGCACTGTGCTGGTCTGTGCTGTACGCTACGCTATAGGACGGCAAACCTATATGCCGAAGATTGTGATTGATTATATTCGTCCGCTGCTTCCGATTATGGACGATCATGCACTATGGGTGATCAATAAGGACATTGAAGAAGCTACACGCATTAGCTTGGGCGATCCGATTATTGATGAGCCGGTGTGGAAGAGCTTCCACGAATCGGTAAAAAATGAACTGCGTGCGAGATCACGCAAAGAGAAAGGAGAAGTGAAGAATGTCAGTGAATGAGCTGAGGGACTATCTTGCAAAATATACCGGAGAAGGCAAGGGAAATGCTCCTGTTAGGATTTGCTATGAGGGAGATA
>JAZNYV010000031.1:0-27410 GCA_045594585.1 Faecousia sp.
TCAATGAAAAGTAGACACTTTTCATTGAAGCTTTTGTGCCACAAGTGACACAAAAGACGTCTCATACAAGTTTCTACGCCCTTACGGGCTATAAAAAGTAGCCATTTCCAATGTCTACTTTTTAAAGAAACTTGGTATAAAAACGGCTTAAAACAGCCGTTTTTACAGGTTTGCAGGCATTATATACTCTTTCTATATTCCAAACATAGGTATTGTTGTATTCCCGTGAGCCTGTGTTGTATACTATAGTTACACAAAAAAGAAAGGAGAAATATTTATGATTCGTATTGTTGATTTCCAGATTACGAAGGTTATAAACTATGTCCAGCGTATGAATGGTAAGAATCTGATCCAGAGACTGATCCTCACCGGTGACGAAACCCTGCGGGACGTGGTTCTCACCATTACATCGTCCAATCCCGATCTTTTGCATCCTATGGAGATCAAAATTGATCTATTCCCGAAGGAGGTCCCCTTCCAGATCAAGGAGGCAGAAGAGGTTCTCCTGAACTCTCACTATTTGGCAGGTCTCAGTGATAAGCTTGCTACAGAGTTAGTTCTGGAGATCAAGCAGGATGAAAAAACCCTTTTTTCCCACGCTGTTTCCCTTGATGTGATGCCTCCTAATTACAAGTGCATCACTCGAGATAATCCGGAGTATTACGCCTCCTTTGTTATCCCGAACCATCCCTTGATTGCTGACGTCAAGAAAATTGCACAGGATATTCTGGAGAAGAATACCGGCGATCCCTCCTTCGTCGGGTATCTTACCCACGATCCTATGCGAGTCCTTCAGACCATAAGTGCTATCTACAGTGCAATCCGCAGCTTAGATCTTGCCTATGCAATCTCTCCTGCTTCCAACACGGAAAACGATGGGCAGTATGTGCGTCTCCTCCACGATATTCTCCGTGAGAAGGAGTTTAACTGCCTTGATAGCACCTGCTTCTTCTGCGGTATGTGCGAGGATGCCGGCTATAATTGCGGTATGATCCTCGTTCCCGGGCACGCCTTTGCCTTCTGCAGCTTAAAGCCCGTTACCTTCCCCTACCCGGTGATCCGCTCCAAGGACGAGCTCCTGAAACGCCTCTATACGGATCTCGGCTCCGGAAAGGGAAGCAATGGCGATCTTATCGTTGTGGAATGCACTGCCATGTCCCGTGGCAAGAATTGTTCCTTTGAAGACGCTATGGAATCTGCGGCCAGAACTCTCCGAACCGATCCCTTTGAGTACGCTATCGACGTGATTGCGGCAAGAAATGCCGGAGTGCGACCCATTGACATCCACCATGACAGCGATGAGGAGTCCTACACCATTCAGGTGCCGAAGTTCGATGATACACTGAAGGTCCCGGACATTTTGGATCATGCGGAAACCGATGAAGCCGCTCCTGCTCAGTATTCCAAGATCGATGTGTGGAAGAAGCGTCTGTTAAGCCGTGGGTCTCGGAATCCTTTGTTAAACTTTGGCTTCAGCAAGAACTACAGCATCCCCATTTGCTGTCAGAGTATGACGGACCTTATGGACGCTGTATCCGATGAAAACCGTGAGTTTGAGATCCTTGCACAGCCTGCCTCCCCCGGTGTGACCCTTCCATCTAATTTTGAAGAGCTATCCTGTGCACCTTTCAACGACAAGGTGAACCTGGATGAAAATCGACTCCGTTCTCCTCTGCCTGAGAAGATGATCTATAAGAGCTGTGAGGAGCTTGCCAAGATATCTCAGACCTCTCTCAATGAACGTGGCGTAAACGCACTTTACATGGCAGCCGGGTTCATGCGCTGGTGTGAAGACGGCAATGTACAAGAATGCCGCTACGCGCCTCTGCTTCTCTTCCCCGTAAATATTGTGAAAACCGGTGTGCGCTTTAAGCTCAGAATGCGGGAAGGTGAAGTCCTTCTGAACAGCCCTTTGGTAGAGAAGCTGAACAGTGATTTCAATACCGACGTGCCTCGGTGGGAAGAGCTTCCTAAAGACGATAAGGGAAAGCTCAACATCCGAAAGATCCTGGCGTCTATGCGTCTGGCTGTCAGCGAGCTCCCCGGTTTTGAAGTCTTCAGTGCAGTTTCCGTGGGTAATTTTAGCTTTGCAGATCTGCCCATGTGGCAGGACTTACATCTCCATCAGCAGGAGCTAAATGAGATCCCTCTCACTGCCAGCTTGATCGCAGGTAAGCTTCTGCTGCCGGAAAGCAAAGAAGAAGCTCTGTGTGATCCCGATGAGATGCTGCATCCCATTCCCTTAGATGAGTCCCAGGCTTCTGTAGTCGCCAGTGTAAAGAGCGGAGTCTCTTCCGTGGTTCACGGTCCTCCGGGAACCGGCAAATCTCAGTGCAACACCGTCGTTCTGGCCTCTGCTATGGGAGATGGAAAGTCTGTGGCATTCGTCTCTGAAAAGCAGGCTGCCATTGCGGTTCCCGAAAGACGTTTGGAAAGCCTGGGATTGGGTCTGTTCTGTCTGAACCTCCATAGTCCCTCTTCCCCCAAGAACGAGGTCCTGCGGAAGTGGGAAAAGGTTCTGGAGCTTGCCAACGAGCTACCGAAGGAGCAGACTTCTCACGAGGATATTTTGCAGCGGACTGTCGCTCTGCGCAAGGAGATCAACCGGTACGGCGAGGCTCTGCATAAGCCCCGTGAGTGCGGTATGTCTCTCTACGAGCTCATTGGTCGGTATGAGGAGATGAACGGGCAGCAGGAAGAGTATTATCCCGATCCCGATAAGCTTCCTGCCCCTGAAACCTTGACCGCTGAATCTTTGGCTCAGCAGAAGGATATCCTCCATCATATGGCACGTCTGGTCAAGGTGCTGGGCGAACCTGCCAACCATGCTCTTCGAGATCTGAACAATCTGGAGAACACCCAAAAGTTCAAACATAAGCTCTCCCAGGTATCTGCTGCCTACATGACCTCTCTGGAGAAGCTAAAAGCAGCTCTGGAAGATTTTTGTGGGGAAATGGGCCTGGATATCCCCACTACATACAATGATATCAAGTCTGTCGCAGAACTGGCTCAAGCAGTTATGGTATACCAGAAGCTGCCTCTGTGCTGGGAGGAAGCGGCCTCTCTGGAGGAGGACGTTCTCCTGCCCCTGGAGAATATTGCTACCCTTTACATGAAAGCTCAGGAGCTTAAGGATGGGTTGCTGGTATACTTTACAGAGGATATCTTCACCCAGGATGTGGAGGAGCTTGTCAATGCCTATGACAGATACTACCGATTCTCTAAGGTGCCCCTCATGGCTAACTGGAGCTTTGAGAGTTTGAGCAACCGTCTGCGTAGATTCCTGAACGATGACAATGCCGATACTGCACTGACGGCCCCTGCTATCAGAGCATTGGTGGTCAACCTCCGTGACTATCACGAGAAGGCTGAGGAGGCTGATGCCTTGCTGAAGGAGCTGCACCCTCTTGTAATGGAGAGTTTTGGCGGCGTACCCGCTGACTGGAGGGATGTTCTGGTTCTGGTAGATGAGGCTAAGGTTGCCAACAGCAAGCTCTCCGCCTTCTTCGCAGCTCATGACAACGGTCCCCACAAGGCGGCAGTCTGCAACGGGGGAACGGCAGATGATCTGCAGAAGAGATGGGCAAATCTGAAGTCTGCAAGATCCTCCCTGTACCAGCTCCTGAACAGACAGTACACCATCAGCGGTCATGATTGGATCAAGAGCGAACTGGAGTTCAGCAGTATGATCACGGATCATGTGGAACAGATCAGCGATTGGGGTACCTTTAGATCTCTGTGTGACACACTCTGCGAAGAACATAGCCTGGATGAGATTGTCGTCAAGTACATGGAGGGCGTTGATCCGGAAGAAGTCAACCGTGCTTACTTTAAGGCAACCTACAGATCTCTCATCGGATCCATTATGGACACGGATCCTGCATTTGAGAACTTTAGCGGTGAGTTGATCGACTATCGGGTCAAGACCCTGTGTTCCCTGGAGAAGGAGCTCTCTGAGCTTGCAGCGAAAGATATTTACAACAAGGTGCTCCTTCGCGTCCGCGAGCTGGTAGATGCCGGGAAGCATACCGACTCTGAACTCAGTTGTTTCTGCAAGGTCATTCGGGGCAAGGAAAGGAACATGACCATTCGGAATATTTTTGCAAAGTACTTCGATATTATTAAGATTCTGACTCCCTGCATTATGCTCAGCCCGACCTCTATGGCACAGTATATTCCCTTCCGTCGGGATACCTTCGACCTCCTGGTTGTAGATGAGGCATCCCAGTTAACTACCGCAAAGGCTGTAGGAAGCCTGGCCCGTGCATCCCAGGCTGTGATCTTCGGTGACTGCAATCAGATGCCCCCCACCACCTTTTTCGACACGATGGATTACGTAGATGATCCTATGGTGGATGATTTGGAAAGCATCCTTGATGACTACCTGGCATTAAACCTCCCCTCCAATTTCTTGAAGACACACTACAGATCCGATTTCGAGTCACTTATTCACTTTAGTAATAGCCGCTTCTACGACTCAAAGCTTATCACCTTCCCCTCTGCCAAGGACAGAGCCTCCCATGTGCATTTCCGCTATATCAAGGACGGTGAATATGACGGAGGCGGAACCAGACAGAATCCCAAGGAAGCTGCTGCTGTAATGGAGTACCTCAAGGAGCATTGCCGAGATGAGGAACGCAAGCACATGACGGTGGGAATCATCAGCTTCAATATCCCTCAGCAGAAGTGCCTGGAGAGCCTCCTTACTAAGGCCTCAGAGAATGACGAAATTCTGAGACAGTGGTTAGGGCAGTGCAGAGAGCCTCTCTTCATTAAGAATCTGGAAAACGCACAGGGTGATGAGCGAGATGTCATTTTGCTCAGCATTAACTTCGGACACGACAGCAAGACACAGAAGCTCAGTATGAACTTCGGTGCAATTTCCAAGGATTCCGGATACAGACGTTTAAACGTAGCCATTAGCCGTGCTCGGAAGGATATGATCGTGTTCTCCTCCATCCGTCCCGAGGAAATCGACCTGGGAAGAGCAAATGCCCGGGGTGCCAAGGAGCTGAAGGCATTCCTGGAATACGCTGACGGCAGCCCCCTGCCTGTTACAACCCACAACTATATTCCTACGGAACAGCCTTCCGGCATTGTTGCAGAGATCTGCCGGGTGCTGAAGGATATGGGCTATGAAACCGTTACCAATGTAGGTACCAGCAAGATGAAGATCGATATCGCTGTAGTAGACCCCAAGAAGGGAGACTCCTATCTTATGGGCATTCTTTTGGACGGTATGTGCTACAAAAATACCCAAAGAGCCTATGACCGGGAAGTTGCACAGCCCCAAATGCTCCGTAATCTGGGCTGGAATCTCCACCGAATTTGGTCTATCGAATGGTTTGACCACAAGAACCGCGAGATTCGCAAGCTCCTTTCCGCATTAGAAGACCTGTCTGCATAACGTCGGGACTTTGCCCGGCTCTTCCTCTCAACGCAGTGGGAGTCGGGCAAACCCATCCTTGTTTTTGAACAACGCAAAACAGTCCTGTAAGCCTGAGCGTGAAGGGAGGAAGCGTCCCATACTCACAGACGCACGTACCATCAAGTACGATCCGAATGGCCGTAAAAAAGTATAATGCTCCGAGACATTGTCTTACAGTAAAAAAACCTTGCCAAAGACACCATAAACTGATATACTGATATAGGTAACCACTGATGAAACAGAATGCGATAGGAGGATATTGAATGAAAATCAGATTGCTTGCCTGTATTTTTTGTTTTGCTTGTCTCATTGGGCTGTGGGGCTGTCGCTCCGGCATTCCCATAGAGAGCCAGGGTGGTATGTCCTGTGTTATCATTGCCGGACGCCATGCGAATGCCAATATGTACAGCAAGGAGGATTTTCACGACTATCTCATGGAACGGATCCCCCTGTGTACCACCTATACCCGTTCCCCGGAAGACGGGCTCTTCCATGCAGACATAGATCTTGCAGTAATTCTTTGCGACGGCAAACCGGAGAAGGTTCCCCTGCAATACGGAGGCGAGATCTGTCCCCTTAGCTTTACTGCAGAGTCTATAGAGGAGCTGGAGCAAACTCTGTCGGACTATGTGTACATCATAGAGCAGATGCTTATGGCCCCCGATTTCCGTGCCGATGACGAGGAAACGGATCTCTGCAGAGCCATTGGCATTGCATCCGACATTTTTGAGGAGACGCCCCATAAAGATCATTCCCTGCTGATTTTAGATACGGGTATCGTTTCCGCCGGTGCTATGAATATGCGAAGCGTGGATATTCAGAGAGGCACCGTAGAAAGTGCTATTGGCCGTCTTCCCGGAAACGCCTTCTGTGATCTGAATGGTGTGAAGATTCGTATGGTTGGTCTGGGCAATACAGCCACCGGACAGAAAGATATGAGTACCGACGAAGGGTTTTGCCAACGGCTGGAAGATTTCTGGACCGCCTATTTCCATGGTTGTGGTGGCATTTTGGAATACGAGCTTCGCTATACCACCAAGCTTGGCAGGCCAATGGTCCACGTTGAGGAGGAAGAGGATAGCTACCTCCGTGTTTCCAACGTGCCTTTTCTTCCTACTTATCTGGTCCCCTCCCATAGTCCCAGTACTATTGTGGGAACCGAAAATCCAGGGGATGCCGGTACTGCAGAGCCTCCCGTTAATGTCATCACACCCATTAAACCGGAAGGAGCCCTTGTGTTCAACGCCCTGGAGCTTGATTTTAAGGACGGTCTGTCTGAGTTCCGAGATGAAGCCGCTGCCGAGAAAGCCCTCGAGGGCTATGAGCCCATATTCCTATGGCTGAAGGAGCACCCTGAAATTCGAGTGTACGTAGTTGGCTCCATTGCCAAAGTAACACCCAACGCCTATCAGCCCACTTGTAGCGTCAGCCGAGAGCGTGCCCAAAAGGTAAGGGAGCGTATCATTTCTCAATACGGTCTCTCTGAAGATCAAGTAATATACAAGGACGCAGGAACCATTGATCTCTTTTGGCGAGAAGGCGTGGAGTTTCCCGACGGTACCATGAAGAGCCGTGATCTCGACGCAATGCAAAAAAATCGCATCGTTGCAATCATTCCCGATATCCCCGGTGATGCGGTGCTGGAAAGGTATATCAATGAGCTCATAGCCAAGGGCCTGCTTACACAAGAAGAACGGGGCTAAAAGCTTTTATTACAAGAAAGTGATATGTGTTGAAGCTATGGGAAGCCGGTTTCATGATTTTTGAAATAGTTGAGAATTTTTCTTGCAAAGGGCCGGTTCCTTGTGCTATTATTGGTATAAGAGAGCAAGGACCGGTTTCCGGAGAGCGGGTGAACGTATGAGTCAACATTACATTGCTTTGATCCCAGCCTACAAGCCCAGTGATGGGCTTGTTTTTTTATTGCACAGGCTGAAAAAACTTGAATTCACTACGATCCTTGTAGATGATGGCAGCGGAGAGAGCTATGCCTCTGTATTTGAACAGTGTCGAGAGCTTGCCATTGTTCTGCACCATGGACAAAACAAGGGAAAGGGTATGGCACTGAAAACCGGCTTAAGCTATATTTTAGAGCATATAGGGCAGGATTGCCTTGTGGTGACTATGGATGCCGACGGGCAGCATAGGGTAGAAGATGCCCTGCGACTGTGTCAGGCAACGGAGCAGACAGAGGACTGCGTTATCCTCGGTTCCAGAAAAATGGAGCCCTCCGCACCTCTGCGCAGCCGACTGGGAAACAGTGTGACCCGCTTGGTATTTCGTCTTGTAACAGGTCAGAAGATCTATGATACCCAAACGGGACTCCGCGTTTTCCGCGGAAGCCGAATCCGGAGCCTGCTGCAGATCCCCGGAGAACGCTATGAGTATGAAATGAATGTGCTCCTGGAACTGGCTCGCAGAAAGGTTCCTCTGAAAGAAATAGAGATCCAAACCATTTATTTGGATCAAAATGCAGGGTCACATTTCTCCCCTGTTAGGGACTCTCTGCGGATCTACAAGGAAATCCTGAAATTTTCCCTGTCCTCCTTTGTCAGCTTCCTTGTGGACTATTGTGCATATACGATTCTCCTTTGGCTTTCGGGAGGGCTGGTGCTTTCCAATGTGCTGGCAAGGATCCTGAGCGCAGGACTGAATTTTTACCTAAACCTCCAATATGTATTCTGCAACGGGAACAAGCTTTGGCAAGCTGCTGTACGGTACTTCTGCCTTGCAGGAGGCATTTTGTTGGGAAATACCCTGTTTTTAAAGCTGCTGGCAGAGGACTGCGGCCTGCCCCGTCTTCCTGCCAAGCTGCTGACGGAGATGGTGTTTTTCCTGCTGAATTGGCTGTTGCAGCATTATGTTGTATTCCGAGATCCTAAGAAGGGGTGATACTATGAAGCAGCGTCATTATGGGCTTGTGTATGCTCTGGTGCTGATCCTGTTTACTGTCTACGTGCTTTCAGATACCTTTCTGATCAAACGGGTCTATGATCCTGTGGTATCCCAAGGGGAAGAAGCTGTCACGGAAAGAGCAGACACGGACACCCGGGCTACAGAAAGCACCGAAATCAACACGGCGTTCCGGGAGACCAACAGCTATGCAGATGAGCATATTTCTGTGATTCTGCGGCAATACCGCAGACATGAGACAGACATTTATGTAGCAGAGGTTCGGCTTTCCTCCCCGGCGTATTTAAAAACAGCTTTGGCAGAAAATGCCTATGGCAGGAATTTGAAGGAGAAAACCAGCACCATGGCACAGGAGAACGGTGCCATTCTTGCGATCAACGGGGATTTCTACGGTGCCAGAGAACGGGGCTATGTTCTGCGGAACGGTGTTCTGTATCGGGAAACGGGGGACAAGGAGCAGGAGGATCTGGTGATCTATGAGGACGGCACCTTCGAGGTGATCCGGGAATCAGAGATTTCAGCCCAAGCACTTTTAGACCGGGGTGCAACGCAGATCCTGTCCTTTGGACCGGGGCTGATCATAGACGGAGAGGTCTCGGTCACAGCGGAGGATGAGGTTGGAAAAGCCAAGAGCAGCAATCCCCGAACTGCCATTGGGATCGTGGAGGAGCTCCATTATTTCTTCGTGGTTTCCGACGGAAGAACGGAGGAAAGCGAAGGTCTGTCCCTGCTGGAGCTGGCAGAGTTCATGCAGGAGCTGGGAGCAGAAACTGCCTATAATTTAGACGGCGGCGGCTCCTCTACCATGGTATTCCGCGGGGAGATCGTCAACCACCCCACCACAGGAGGAAGAGGATCGAAGGAAAGGAGCGTGAGCGACATTGTTTATATCGGGTGAGGAGAATCGTGGCAACAGAGCCTTAAAGACAGCCCTTGTCTATTTGCTGCTGGCAGTGTTCTGTGCCTTTTTCGGGGGAGTATACGAACATTTTAGCCATGAGGTATACTCCTATTACATGATCTACGCCTTTGCCTTTCCCCTCCTCGGAGGGACCCTCCCCTATATGCTCCTGGCAATGAGAAAAAAGGAATACCCCGGGGCAGCGTGCGCCATGCTGCAGCACTGCGGCCTTGCAACCCTGACAGTCGGCAGCATCCTTCGGGGAATTCTGGAGATCTACGGTACCACCAATGCCCTATGTGCCTGTTACCGGTACGCAGGAGCCGCCCTTCTCCTGGGCAGCACCCTATGTGCCCTGTTCCGCAAATAACAATCGTTATCAATAACCTCGGTGCGACCTTGCGCTTATCCGGTGTTGCGGATCCGGCACCGTCTGCCAATGCGGTAATGGCAAGGCCGGGTTTGTTATAGACATAGGTCATATCCTGACAGGGAATGTTTGCTTTTATGTGACCTCTTCCCTGTACAGCACATTGTATGATATTCCACATAGTAGTTTGCTCCTTCACATCCGGCCCACAGACCATCTGTGGGCCGGACCTCATCGGGAACGGAGGTTGAAGAGGAAGAGGGCTGCGGCTTTCGGGCATCAGGTGTTGAGCCATTGGATTTGAAGATGGCATCACTTAGGAAGCCGTATTTGTTGAGTTTTTTTGCATGAATGGTATGGGCGTGGGAGACAGACTTGGTATTGTTCAGACCAAGGATATCCTCCGTGAGGGCCTTGTCCCGGGTGATCAGCAACAGTCGATGGGTCATTCTGAATTTGGAAAAGACTACGAGAAATACATTGTCCGCAAAATTATCGGACTGCTCACCGCGAACCTCCAAATAACCGTCCTTAACCAAACTCCGGATGGTTTCCATGCACTTTTTCGCCTTCCGGGCTAAATCAGGATCCTTTGCATTGGTCTGATGCCGCTGAACCTCCCGGATGCATCTGTAGGGCACGATGACCTTCACATTGTGACGGCTGAGCAGAGGAAGGATGTTACTCCAGAACAGATCAGCTTTGTCATCAAGGAGACTGCAAGTGTCTATGAAGATCTTGTAGTTTTTTACATAGTCCTCCAGCGCACTTCGAGCTGCCACGGCTTTGTCGTTGTTGTCAGATGGATATGCTGTCATGAAACAGCCTCCTTCTTTCAAATCGTCTCCCATCCCATAAAGGAACCGACCCCAAAAGGTCAGTTCCTTTACCTCATGATGCTGCATCCAGCATATTTTCGATGAAGATGCCGTAGCCCATGGTTGGGTCGTCGATGAGGACGTGGGTGACGGCACCGATGAGTTTGCCGTTCTGGATGATGGGCGAGCCGGACATTCCCTGGACGATGCCCCCGGTGGTGTTGAGGAGGGCCGGGTCGGTGATGCGCAGGAGGAGGTTACGGTCGTGGGTGTCTGTGTGGTGAATCTCACAGATCTCCACGGTGTAGGTGCGGACCTCCCTGCCGTGAACGGTGGAGCGGATCTGTGCAGGACCCTTACACACCGTTGCCGCTTCTCCTACAGGGAGGGCTCCTTCCGGTCCCTTTGTCATGGTTCCGAAGATGCCCTGGGGGGTATTCCGCTCCACTCTCCCGCAGGAGGCATCCTTCTGCCAGGCTCCCCGGAGACAGCCGGGAGTGCCTGCCTCCCCCTTTACCACAGAGGCCACCTCTGAGGGAGCCACCTTGCCCCCTCTGAGAGGCAGGAGGGAGCTGCTCTCCCCACCGCTGACACCGTGACCCAGGGCTCCGAAGTCTCCGTCTTCTTCGTAATAGGTAACGGTGCCGATGCCCTTAAGGCGATCCCTCACGTAGACCCCCAATTTCCAACCCTCCGAGGTTGCAATGGGAGAGAGCTTCAGGGTCTTTTCTTCTCCGTTACGGAGGACTGTAAAGACCATGGTCCTGCCCCCGGAGCCCTGTACTGCCCGGGCAAGCTCCTCTACCGTAGAGATCTCAGCTCCGTCTGCCATGCAGATCAAATCTCCGCAGCGGAGGCCTGCCTTGGCAGGAATATCGTTGGCAAGCTCAACCACACTGACCCCCTTCAGCTCCAGGTCCAAGCCGATAGGCTCCCCGCCGGGGATAAGGGTATCCGGCACCGCCGCCCACGCCGCCGCAGGTAACAACACACATAAAAATGCTGCCAAAGCAACTCTGATTCCTATTTTTTCCATCCTTCTGTCCCCCTTTGTTCGGGAAATTCCCGTGTGCTTATGATGCCACAAAAGGATGAAACCTTCCCTAACAAATCCTTGCTGTATTGGATTTCACATAATGTGGATCACAGGTCTTGGCAGAAGTCGTAGAGGGGCTTCCAGGCCAGGAGGGTATGTTTGACGCGGTCTGCCAGCTCCGGGGCGTAGAGGAGCTCGTCAGGAGGGAGATCCTCTAAGGCCAAGAGGTTCTTTAGGTTGAAATAGGGCTGCAGCTCGGGGAAGGGACAGGCCTTGGGACGGGCGTAGGTGTCCCCGGTGAGGGTGAGGCCGGATGCCTGTTCTGCCTGCTTCACTATCTTCAGGAAGGTATCCTTACGGTCTGCCATCTTGATCCGCAGAAGCTCCATGGCGGCGGCCTTGGGGTGGACGAAGAGGAAGCCGAAGCGGTAGCCCTCCGGGCGGATCTCGAAGCACAGGCCCGGCTTCTCCAGCCAGGCGGAGCCGGGACGGCGGATGCAGAACCACAGGCTCTCCTTATAGAAGGTAGGAGGATGCATCCGCATATCCCGATAGATCCGGGACAGGTGGAGCTTGGAGCCCTCGTCCTCAGAGAAGGCCTCGGCCACGGAAGCCCCAAGAGCCTTCATAGGCTCTAAGAGATAGGTCTGATAGTCGGATTTGTGGTCGTTGAACCACTCACGGTTATTATTAAAACGAATGCCCCAAAGGAAATCTATGGTTTGGGGGTAAAAGCCTTGAAATTCTGCCATAATTTGTCTCTCTTTCTTCGGTTTTTTCTATTAGGATACCTTGGGTGCCGGATTCTTATTCTATCCTGCGGAAGGCTCGGAAGCAGGAAAGATCCCCCTTGCTATTGGTCTTGCAGGCTTCCTTTTTCTCTCAGGAATCGTTTCAGAAGGAAGGTCAGAAAATAGGGGATGGTATAGAATTTCCCGTTGAAGCCAATATTTTTGTTTGCCAGCTTGATGCCGTATTTCACATCCCCGTAGGTATCCTTGTCGATGAGTCCGTTGAGGGATGGGGTGGATGCATCGTTGGCCTTGACCTCCACAGGAATAAGGGAGCCGGAGCAGATCACATCATACCGTCCGTCTGTTTGAAATGCCTTTAAGCTTGTGGCACAGTTGATGCAATCCTGCATCTCATCGAAGAAGATAAGGGTCTCTCCCGGGAAGAATTCAAAGTCGGGATTCAAAAGGGAAATATTCTTAATGACCGTATCTACCCGGAAGCCGTCGTCAAAAATGCTCCTGTATTGCTTCATAAGGGCAAAGTTGATCTCTACGACACTTCGGTAATTCCCCTGTGCAAAATGCTTGATGGCTTCGGTCTTGCCGATCTGACGGGCACCTTTTACAACGAGGGGATATTTTGTGGGGGACGGCTTCCATTGGATCAGATATGCATCTATTTTCCGCGTAAGTCTGTCCATACCGGCACCTGCTTTCTTCCATGGGCTTTCCATTGGGACACCTATAGTATATCACAAAATTCCGTCTGTTCCAATGGGGCAGCCCCACATTTTTCCGACAAATATTTCCGTAATTTTCACATTTTTCTTTTCCTATCCCCCCGGTCCCATGACTGCGCTCCCCGGTCATCCACGGAAAAATAAAAGGGGAGATACTTGCAAAAGGGACAGAAAAATGATATAATAGGATGAAATATTATTCTGCGGAGGTATTGCCTTGGAACAGAAAACGACGGTTATTACAGGGGAGCAGCTTGCTGTTCAGCAGGAGGCCTGTGAGAAGATATTTGCATATTGGCAGGAGCAGGAGATGCGGCCTGTTGCCTTTGTGGACACCTACGGCTGTCAGCAGAATGAGGCAGATTCCGAGCGGATCCGAGGGATGCTGGCTGCCTGCGGTTACGGCATGACGGACACAGAGGAGGGGGCGGATATTATCGTCCTGAACACCTGTGCCATCCGAGAGCACGCAGAGCAGCGGGTCTTCGGCAATGTGGGAGCCTTGACTCATACAAAGCGTCGTCACCCCCGGCAAAAGATCTTCCTCTGCGGCTGTATGATGGGTCAGCCCAAGGTCTCCGATCGGATCAAGCACTCCTATCCCCATGTGGACGGGGTCTTCTCTACCCATCATCTGTGGGAGTTCCCCTCCCTGCTGCTGAGGGTCCTGACCACCGGCAAGCGGGTCTTTGCCGTAGCCGACGAGGCAGGCTCCATTGCAGAGAATATCCCCGTTCTCCGTACCAACAAGCTTAAGGCCTGGGTCTCTGTGATGTACGGCTGCAATAACTTCTGCTCCTACTGCATCGTCCCCTATGTACGGGGCCGTGAGCGGAGCCGTCAGCCGGAGGATATCCTCAAGGAATGCAGAGAAGTCATTGCCGCCGGGTATAAGGAGATCACCCTCCTGGGTCAGAACGTCAACTCCTACGGCAAGGATCTGGGCTTGGGCATTGACTTTGCAGATCTCATGGCACAGGTAGCAGAGCTGGAGGGAGATTTCCGCCTCCGCTTCATGACCTCCCATCCCAAGGATGCAAGCAAGAAGCTCTTTGACACCATTGCCAAGTACGACAAGATCTGCAAGCAGTTCCACCTGCCCTTCCAATCCGGCAACGACCGAGTCCTCAAGGTCATGAACCGCCGTTACACCTCTGCCAGGTATCTGGAGCTGGTGGATTACGGTCGGAGCCTCATGCCGGAGCTGGTCCTGACCAGTGACGTCATCGTAGGCTTCCCCGGTGAGACGGAGGAGGAATTTGAAGACACTCTCAAGCTCATTGAACGGGTCCGTTTCGATGCCCTCTTTACCTTTATTTATTCCCCCAGAGGGGGGACTCCCGCTGCGGCTATGGAGGATCCCACTCCTAAGGCAGAGAAGAACCGCCGCTTTGACCGTCTGGTAGAGCTGCAGAATCGGATCTCCGAGGAAAAGCACCGCTCCTATATCGGCAGGACCCTCACCGTCCTGGTAGACGGACGGGACGGGGACAAGCTCCCCGCCCGTACCGACGGAGGACGTCTGGTCCGCTTCCAAGGAGAGGACCGTCTCTTTGGGCAGTTCGTAAATGTCAAGATCACCGATTGCACCACCTGGAGCCTTGTAGGTGAGCCAATAAGTTTCGATTTATTGCTTCCTTCGGTCGCAACAAATCGGAATCATGAAAAATGAATGATGAAGAATGAATCATTTCGGCTCCGCCGAAGAATTTAAAAATAGATACGTTTTGTGTGGCGGAGCCATTATTTTAATTTCATCCCGAAGGGATACCACAATGATTCAATATTCATTATTCATTCCAAATCGCTCCAAAGGAGCGATAAATTGGAATTTGACTATCGCTATATCATAACAGAAAGGAGGCGTTGGCTTGGCTGAGATGACACCCATGCTGCGGCAGTATTTTGAGATCAAGGAACAGAATCCCGATTGCTTGTTGTTCTTCCGTTTGGGAGATTTCTACGAAATGTTCTTCGAGGATGCCAAGATCGCATCCCGTGAATTGAATTTGGCCCTGACCACCCGAGACAGGAACAAGGACAAGGAGGAGCAGACGCCCATGTGCGGTGTCCCCTTCCACTCCTGCGAGGGCTATATTGCCCGATTGGTCGCCAAGGGCTACCGTGTCGCCATCTGTGAGCAGATGGAGGATCCTGCCACCGCAAAGGGCCTGGTGAAGAGAGGCATTACCCGTATCGTCACCCCCGGCACCGTAACGGAGAGCTCCATGCTGGACGAGGGCAGGAACAATTACTTCGCCTGCGTATTGGCAGAGGGGGGGCAGATCGCTCTCAGCTTCTGCGATATTTCTACAGGCAATTTCTACGCTACAGAGGTAACCACTGTGGATCAGGCTGTGTCGGAGCTGGGGAGATTCGCCCCGGCGGAGGCTCTGCTGAGTCCCGAGGCCGTGCCTCTCTTTGCCCCCCTGCTCCGTGAGAAGCTCCGCTGCTGTGTAGATCCCGGCACGGAGGAGATGTTCGACCCGGCACGGAGCCTTATGGCTGTAGAGCAGCAGTTTGACCGCACCGTGGAGAGTCTGGGCATAGAGGACCGCCCCGCCGTCCTACGCTGTGTAGGAGGCCTGCTCCTCATCCTCCGTGATACCCACAAGATCCAGCTGTTCCATATCCGAGATTTAGAATTATATGTAAGCGGCCATTTCCTGGCACTGGATCTTGCCGCCCGTCGGAACTTAGAGCTGACGGAGACCCTCAGCGGTGAGAAGAAGGGCAGTCTCCTGTGGGTCCTGAACAAGACCCGTACCGCTATGGGCAGCCGTATGCTCCGCAGCTGGCTGGAAAAGCCCCTGCTGAGTCCCAAGAAGATCAACCGCCGATTGACTGCGGTAAAGGAGATGACCCGTTACGCCATTCTGCGGCAGGAGGTCATAGAGCTGTTAGGAGGCATCAGTGACTTCGAGCGAGTCCTGGCCCGAGTGGTCACCGGCAGTGCCAATGCCCGTGACCTGCTGTCCATGGAATCCGGCTGCCGTCCCCTGACGGAGCTCCGTGCGGCTACAGGCCGCTTTAACGGCTCCCTCTTTGGAGTCCTGCAGGCAGAAATGGACGACCTTACGGACCTGCGGGAGGCCATTGCCGCCACCATTAAGGAGGACGCCCCCCTGACCCTCCGTGACGGAGGTCTGATCCGTCCCGGCTGTAACGAGGAGCTGGACCGACTCCATGACATCCTCAGCGGCGGCAAGGGGACCCTTGCCAAGATCGAGGCAGAAGAAAAAGAAAAGACCGGCATCAAAAATTTACGGGTTGGATACAACCGTGTGTTTGGCTATTACATAGAGGTAGCCAAGGGACAGGTGTCCATGGTGCCGGAGACCTATATCCGCAAGCAGACTCTGACCAACGGGGAGCGGTACATTACCCCGGAGCTCAAGGAGCTGGAGGCCACCATCCTCACTGCCAAGGAGCGGATCGTGACCCTGGAATTCGAGATCTTCTCCGCCCTGCGGCAGAGGATCGCAGACCAGGCGGAGCGGATCCAGCGGACCGCCCGTGCTGTGGCCTGCTTGGACGTGCTGTCCAACTTTGCAGAGCTGGCGGTGAAGAACAACTACTGCTGTCCCGAGGTGGATCTGTCCGACACTATCTCCATTAAGGACGGCAGACACCCCGTTGTGGAGCAGATGCTGAAGGACAGCCTCTTCGTCCCCAACGACACCCTCTTAGACACGGACGGCAACCGCTGTGCCATTCTGACAGGCCCCAATATGGCAGGTAAGTCTACCTATATGCGGCAGGTTGCCCTGATCACCCTTATGGCACAGATCGGCTCCTTCGTCCCGGCTAAGGAGGCACGGATCGGCATCGTAGATCGGATCTTCACCCGGATCGGTGCCTCCGACGATCTGTCGGGAGGCCGCTCCACCTTCATGGTAGAGATGAGCGAGGTGGCTGACATCCTCCGCCACAGCACCGATCGGAGCCTGCTGATCCTGGATGAGATCGGACGGGGTACCTCTACCTTTGACGGCATGGCCATTGCCCGTGCGGTCTTAGAATATGCCGCAGACAAGAAGCGGCTGGGTGCCAAGACCCTCTTTGCCACCCACTATCACGAGCTGTCGGATATTGAGAATGAGCTCCCCGGGGTCAAGAACTACAATATCGCCGTGCGGAAGCGGAACGGGGAGATCGTCTTCCTGCGGAAGATCGTTCCCGGTGCCGCAGACCGCTCCTACGGTGTGGAGGTCGCCAAGCTGGCAGGCCTGCCGGACCGTGTGATCTCCCGTGCCCGCGAGCTCCTTAAGGAGCTGGAGGAGGGCGGTGCCGTCCGCACTGTCACCGTAGCCGCCGAGGATCAGATCTCCATTACCTCCCTTGCCAACGACGCCCTGCGTAAGAAGCTGGAGACCATTGCCGTGGAGACCCTGACCCCCATCGAGGCCATGAACGCCCTGTATGAGCTGAAGCAAATGCTCTGAGGTATCCAACTATGCTTGTATTCAGAAATCGAGATATCGTTGCTCCCAACAAGTCGGAGCTGCTGTGGGGTCTGCTGTGCTGGTTCTGCTACATGGTAGGCTTCCCCGTTCTCTTCGGTCAGATGGAGTTCTTTGCAGAGGACAGTCTGCAGGTCAATTTCCTGTATAACCTGACCATTAGCGTATGCAGCTTCCTGCTGGTATTGTTTGTGTTCCGCAATTTCCTGTATCGGAGCAGGCTCCCCTTCCTGATGGTGGTGATCACCTGCTTCTTCGGGTATATCGGCACCCTGGGCTTGGACAGCCTTGTATCCCTGTTCCTCAGCTTCCTGGTGCCCCTGCTTCAAGAGAGCCCCACCAATATGAACCAGGAGATCGTCAACAGCTTCCTGTTCTCCTACACGGGCTTTATGATCGTGGATGTCGCCCTGCTGGCTCCCTTTATCGAGGAGCTGCTGTTCCGCGGCACCATCTTCGCCCCTCTGTGCAGGAGGAGCCCCTTCTGGGCCTACGTGGTGTCTATGGCCGCCTTTGCAGGTCTCCACGTGGTCGGCTTTATCGGTGTACAGCATTGGACCGTGCTCCTGTTCTCCTTCGTGCAGTATTTGCCCGGGGGCTTCGTCCTGTGCTGGAGCTACCAGCGGTCCCGGAGCATTTGGCCCCCCATTGTGCTCCACGGCTTCATGAATCTGTACAGCTCCATTATGATCCTGTCTATGACCTGAGGTATTGCCTATGGCTAACATTCAACAATTATCCCCCCATTTAGCGGATCTCATTGCCGCCGGCGAGGTGGTGGAACGGCCTGCAAGCTGTGCCAAGGAACTGGTGGAGAATTCCATTGACGCAGGTGCCACCCAGATCACCGTAGAGCTCCAGAACGGCGGCATGACCTATCTGCGAGTGACGGACAACGGCTGCGGCATCCCTGCAGACCAGTTGGAGACCGCCTTCCTCCGCCACGCCACCAGCAAGCTGCAACGGGCAGAGGATCTGGAGTCCATAGGGACCCTGGGCTTCCGCGGAGAGGCTCTTGCGGCCATCAGTGCCGTATCCCGTATGGACGTTATGACCAAGACGGAGGATGCCGCCTTCGGCACCGGCCTGCGGTTAGAGGCAGGGGTGGTCACGGATCGGAGCGAGGCAGGCTGTCCCAAGGGCACCACCATGATCGTCCGTGACCTGTTCTACAACACCCCTGCACGGATGAAGTTTATGAAGAGTGACTCCGCCGAGTCCTCTGCTCTTATCAGCAGTATGCAGAAGCTGGCCCTTGCCCACCCGGAGATCTCCTTCCGAGTGATCAAGGACGGTCAGCTCCAATTCCAAACCGAGGGAGACGGCTCCCTGTACACCGCCATTTACGGCATCCTGGGGAAGCTCACTGCCAAGGACATGATCCCCGTAGAGAGCCGCTGGGACAAGTATTCCCTGACAGGCTACGTCTCCAAGGCTACGGCCACCCGCGGCAACCGCAGTAGTCAGATCTTCTTCGTCAACGGACGGCTGGTCCGCTCTAAGAGCATGACCGCCGCCTTAGAGGAGGCCTACCGCAATCGGATGATGGTGGGGCGGTTCCCCTACTGCGTCCTTCATCTGCGGATGCCGGAGCATTTGGTGGATGTAAACGTCCATCCTGCCAAGGTGGAGGTCAAATTCCTCAATGAACGGGACGTCTTTGATACCATCCGCTACGGAGTAGAGGGTGCCCTGGAGAAGGCTGCGGACCGTCCCGAGCTCCGCCTCCCCAAGGCTCCTGCAGAGCCTCCCCGGGAGACGGCCCGTGAGGCTTCCCTGCCCCTGTCCTCTCCCAAGGCGGATTTCTACCGCACCATGACAGCGGAGGAATACCGCAGCTTTACCAAGGCCGTTGCCACGGCCCCCCCTGCCACACCCTCCAAGACCGTGGCAGAGCAGATCTTCACGGCCCCTGCACCTAAGGCGGTTCCCCCTGCTCCCAAGCCTGTGCCTGTAAGGACGGAGCCTGTAACACAGGAGCCTCCCATGGAAAACGAGACCCTCCTGCCCAAGGAGCCGGAGCCCTACCGCATGGTGGGAGAGGTACTGCGTACCTATATTATCGTAGAGCAGGGAAGCACCGTCCTTATGATCGACAAGCACGCCGCCCATGAGCGGATCCTCTTTGACAAGCTCCGTGCCAACACAGAGCCTATCATGTCCCAGATGCTCTTAGCTCCCATTCTCTTTACTCCCGATCGGGAGGAGGGAACGGTGCTGTTGGAGAACCGGGGGGCTTTGGAGGAGCTGGGCTTCTCCCTCAGCGATTACGGCGACGGCACCCTTGCCATTAACGCCATTCCCTCAGAGATCCCCCGGCAGGAGGCAGAGGCTACTCTGAATGAGCTTGCCTCCCGGCTCCTATCCGGCAAACGGCTGGAGCCCTCTGTCCTCCGTGATGAGCTCCTCCACACCGTAGCCTGCAAGGCCGCCGTTAAGGGAGGACAGCGAAACGGTGCCATAGAGCTGGAGGCCCTGGTAAAGGAGGTCATGACCCGTGAGGAGCTCAAGTGCTGTCCCCACGGCAGACCCATCTGCATCACCATGACCGCCTCCCAATTAGAAAGGCAGTTTAAACGATGAGGGAACAGATCATTGCCATCGTAGGCCCCACTGCCTCCGGCAAGACCCGTCTGTCTGTGGAGCTTGCCAAGACGCTGGGGGGAGAGATCATCTCCTTCGATTCCATGCAGATCTACAGAGGCATGGATATCGGCACCGCCAAGCCCACGGAGGAGGAACGCTGTGGGATCCCTCACCATATGATGGACATCATAGATCCCCGTGAGGATTATTCCGTCAGCCGCTTCGTAGAGGAGGCAGACGGGATCCTGCAGGATATCCTGCACCGTGGGAAGCCCGTGATCCTGGTGGGAGGAACGGGCCTGTATATTGACTCCCTTATGAAGGGTCTGGACTTTGCCCCCCTGCCTCGGAGCGGTGTACGGGAGGAGCTGACCCGAATAGCCGGAGAACAGGGCATAGATGTGATCGTAGAGCGGCTCCGTGCCGTAGACCCGGAATCCGCAGAGCGGATCCACCCCTCTAATCAGAAACGGGTCATCCGTGCTCTGGAGGTATACTTAGAGAGCGGCAAGACCATGACTCAGCACAATTCAGAGACACAAGAAAAGCCACCCAAGTACGACCCTCTGTGGATAGGGCTGGATTATGTAAACCGAGAAGCCCTCTATGGCCGCATCAACCGACGGGTGGAGCTTATGCTGGATCAGGGCCTTCTGCAGGAGCTGGAGAGACTGTTGGCACAGGGGATCCCCCGGGATGCCACCTCCATGCAGGCCATCGGCTACAAGGAGCTCTTAGGCTATCTCCGCGGAGAATGCACCCTGCAGGAGGCTGTGGACCTCCTGAAGCAGTCCTCCCGCCGCTACGCCAAGCGGCAACGGACCTGGTTCCGCCGCAACCCCAAGGTAAACTGGCTCATGCTGGAGGATGACCCCAATCCTCAAGCGGTCCTACGATCCGCCCTTTCTCTTTTAGAGTAAATTCCGATTTATTGCTCTCTTCGGTCGCGAAAAAACGGAATAATGAATATTGAAGGATGAAGAATGAAGAATTTCGGTGTCGGCTCCGCCGACGAACTATAAAAATGGGTACGATCTATATGGCGAAGCCATTATTTTAAATCCATCCCGGAGGGATACCACAATTATTCCATATTCACTATTCATTATTCATTCAAATTCCAAATCGCTCAACAGAGCGATAAATCGGGAATTTGATAAAAGACTTATAATTTTAATAACCGTCTTCAATGCGTTTGGTTTCGACATAGGGGACAACTTATAATGTGAGTACCCTGAGCTTAGGGATATCAAAGAAAAGAGGTACTTACATATGTCTAACACAGAAACTTTGCAGGATCTGATCCTGGATGAGGTGCGGAAGGAGCACACTCCCGTTACACTGTTCTTAATGAACGGCTTCCAGATGAAGGGGATCATTACGGGCTTCGACAGCTTCGTGGTGGTTCTCAGCTCCGAAGGCAAGCAGCAGATGATCTACAAGCACGCCATTTCCACCATGGTCCCCCTACAGCCCGTCCGTTTGTAAGGAAAGACAATGGATAAACAGGGTGCTCTGTATTTCAAGCTGGTAACAGGTGTCTTTCTTCTGATCCTGGCAGGCTACGGCGTCCACCGTCTGTGGTGGAGAGGGCCTGCCTACGAGCTATACAGCACTCAGATCTGCGAAGTCGGCGACGGGATGACCGTCTCCGGCTTTGTGGTGCGTTCTGAGAGTCTGCTGATCTGTGGGGAGCCTGTGACCTTCACGGTTCCCGAGGGACAGTGGGTAGGGGGAGGACAGGCTGTAGCTACCTCCTGCCGAGGCTCCCTGGTGGTCCCCCAAGGGGGCTATGTGTCCCACAGAGCAGACGGCTACGAGGAGGTGCTGACCCCAAGCTTCCTCCTAAGCTGTAAGGCAGAGGACTTAGATGGGATCTGTCCCCGTCCCCTGCCTGAGAATACGGTGGGACGGCTCATTCGGGGGCAGACCTGGTACTTTGCCGCAGGGGGAGACTTCCCCGCCTTAGAGCAGGGACAAGACCTGAGGCTGCAGATCGGAGCCCTGGAATGCGAGGCTTCGGTCCTGCGGACACAGGGCCTCCTCCTGCTGGAATGCAGGGACTATGGACACAGGGTCACGGAGCTGCGGCAATGCGAGGCCCGGCTCATTACAGGGACCCTGGAGGCCATTGCCCTGCCGGGAGAGGCTGTGTACTATGAGGAGGGAGAGGCCTGTGTCTACCTCCTCCAAGGAGGCCGTGCCCGACGGAAAAGGATCACCCTCCTCCGTGCAGAGGAGGCGCAGGTCTGGGTGGATCCCGAGACCCTGCCCCCGGGGGCACAGGTGATCCTGACAGAAATAGAACTATCAGATGGGATGGTACTGAAATGATCGCACAGAATGTTGCCCACATCCGCCGTCGCATGGATGAGGCCGCCATTGCCGCAGGACGGGACCCTAAGGAGGTCCTCCTGTGTGCCGCAACCAAGATGAACGACGCTTCCCGTGTACGGGAGGCCATTGCCGCAGGAGTAGACTGCTGCGGCGAAAATCGGGTCCAGGAGCTGGTAAGCAAGTCTGCCCACAATGCTTATGAGGGAGTCCCCGTCCATTTTATCGGACGGCTCCAGACCAACAAGGTCAAGCAGGTGGTAGGCCGAGTGGACCTGATCCAATCCGTAGACCGCCTCCCTCTCCTGGAATGCATCGAGAAGGAAGCCGCCAAGCAGGGGATCCTGCAGGACATTCTCTTCGAGATCAACGTAGGGCAGGAGGAGAGCAAAGCAGGCTTTACAGAGGAGGAGGTTATGGAAATTATCCAAAAAATGGAGGATTTCCCCCACTGCCGCCTCTGCGGTCTTATGGCAATTCCCCCCGTTAGCAAAAATAAAGGAGAAAATTGCAGATTTTTTCAAAAAATTCGCAGAATTTCTGTTGACATAATGGCAAAAAGGAAGCATAATATTACTATGGGTATTTTGTCCATGGGCATGACCGATGACTTCGAGGACGCCATTGCCTGTGGCAGTACAATGATCCGAGTTGGGACGGCTATCTTTGGCCAACGACACTACGATAAATAAATTAGAAAGATATACTGGAGGTATACCCCTATGGGACTGATGGACGAGATCCGCAAGCTGACACATTCCAGATCCGATATGGACGAGGAGTACTACGACGAATACGATGACGAGCCTATGGACGAGGAGCCTGCTCCTGCCCCCACCACCGCTCGCCCCACCTACACCACCCGTGGCGCCGCCGCAGTGGCATCCATGCCTTCCATGGAATCCGACAGACCTGCAAGCACCGGCCGTGTCACCAGCATCAACCACATGGCTGCCATGCAGGTCATCGTGCTCAAGCCCGAGCGTTTCGACCAGGTAACCGAGATCGCAGAGCGTCTGCGTGACAAGCATTCCGTGGTCCTCAATCTGGAATCCACCAACAAGGACGTAGCCCGCCGTCTGGTGGACTTCCTGTCCGGCTGTGCCTTCGCCCTGGATGGCCACATTCAGAAGATCGCTATTTCCACCTACCTCCTCACCCCCCACAATGTTGAGGTCGTAGGCGACGAGGAGAAGGACGCATCCGCCGCCTCCTACACCTGACCTACTCTCAATAAAAGGAGCTGAAAGACCATGATCACACCTCAGCAGATCCACGAGGTCAGCTTTGATAAAGTCCGCAGAGGCGGCTATGACATGGATTCGGTGGATCGTTTTCTGGAGCCTCTGACCGAGGATTACATCACCCTGTTCAAGGAGAATTCCATCCTTAAGAGCAAGATGCGGGTCCTGGTCGAAAAGTTAGAGGAATACCGCAACCAGGAGAGTGCTATGCAGAATGCCCTCCTGGCCGCACAGAAGACCTGCGAACAGATGACCCTGGAAGCCGAGAAGAAATGCGCCCAAATGCTCCGTGAGGCCGAGGAGGCCGCCGCGGCCAAGTCCCACAGTGCCGATCTCCTCATCGGGGAGGAGAAGGAGCGTCTGGAGGCTGCACAGGAGGCATCCCGCAGCTTCCTGGATGCCATGGAACAGCGGATGCAGGAGCATTTAGAGCTGCTCAGGACCCTTCGGGACAAGGAATTTACCACCCCTGCCCCCGTGGAGAAGGAGGAGCCCCGCAAGGCCTTCGACTTCGAGGAGCATCCCACCCCTCCCACTACGGAGGAGCGTGCCGACGCTCTGATCATGGAGATCGATCAGAGCCTGGAGAGCAAGCTCAGCCCCTCCGACACAACCAAGAAATTCGCTCACCTGGAATTCGGCAAGAACTACCATCCGGATAACACCTGAGTCAGAACCGAATATGCAAGGCTATGATGGGGACAAACCCTCTGCTTCCCTGCATTCAGAGAGCTGCCGGTCGGTGCGAGGCAGCTGCACGGCAGAGCTCTATCACCCCGGAGCCGCCGCCCCAACGGAGGTGCCCCCTCCCAGTAGGCCCGGACGGGATACGCCCGATACAGCGTCAATGAGTGTCCGTTCCCCCCGGAACGGGAACAAGAGTGGTACCGCAGAGCTTCCTCTGTCTCTTGACCGAGACGGAGAAGCTCTTTTCTACAAAATTTTTATGGAGGAATATATGGATTACAAGAACACGATCATCACCCCCAAGACGGATTTCCCCATGCGTGCAGGACTGCCTCAGAGAGAGCCCGGTATGCTGGAGAACTGGAACAAAATCGACGTCTACAAGCTCCTTATGGAAAAGAACGAGGGCAAGCCCCGTTTCATTCTCCATGACGGCCCTCCCTTCTCCAACGGCGACCTCCACATGGGTCACGCCCTGAACAAGACTCTCAAGGACTTCATCGTCCGTTCCTACGCCATGCGTGGCTACTACACTCCCTTTACTCCCGGCTGGGACAACCACGGCATGCCCATTGAGTCTGCCATTATCAAGAAGAACAAACTGAACCACAAGACTATGCCTGCAGCAGAGTTCCGCACCGCTTGCGAGAATTTTGCACAGGATTTCGTCAACCGCCAGCTTAACAGCTTCCGCCGCCTGGGTGTCATCGGTGATTGGGACCGTCCCTACCGCACCATGGACAAGCAGTTCGAGGCAGAGGAGGTCAAGGTCTTCGGCGAAATGTACCGCAAGGGCTATATCTACAAGGGCCTCAAGCCCGTTTACTGGTGCCCCAAGGACGAGACCGCTCTGGCAGAGGCCGATATCGAGTACCAGGATGATCCCTGCACCTCTATCTACGTCAAATTCGCTCTCAAGGATACCCAGGGCAAGCTGGATGCCGCCAACACCTATGTGATCATCTGGACCACCACCCCCTGGACCCTCCCCGGCAACTTAGCCATCGCCCTCAATGCCCGTGAGACCTACGTTGTGGTCAAGGCAGGAGAAGAGAAGTATATCGTAGCCGAGGCCCTGTTGGACAAGACCATGCAGGCAGGCGGCGTGGAGGAATACGAGATCCTGGACCGCTATCCCGGTGCCTTCTTTGAATACATGACCGCACAGCATCCCTTCCTGGATCGGGATTCCCTGCTGGTCACTGCGGAGTATGTCACCATGGACTCCGGTACAGGCTGTGTCCACACCGCGCCCGGCTTCGGTGCAGACGACTATCAGACCTGCCGCCGTTACAAGATCGACCTGATCGTTCCCGTAGACGACCGCGGCTTCCAGACTGCAGACGCAGGGAAGTACGCAGGCCTGCGGTACGATGTTTCCAATACCCAAATCGTAGAGGATATGAAGGCTGACGGCTCCCTCTTTGCTTCCGAGGTCTTTACTCACAGCTATCCCCATTGCTGGCGTTGCAAGAGCCCCATTATCTTCCGTGCCACTCCCCAGTGGTTCTGCTCCGTTGAGAGCTTCAAGGAAGAGGCCGCCGCTGCCTGCGAGGATGTCCGGTGGTTCCCTGCCTGGGGCAAGGAGCGTATGATCTCCATGGTCCGTGACCGTGCAGACTGGTGTATCTCCCGTCAGCGCCGCTGGGGTCTGCCTATCCCCGTGTTCTACTGCAAGGATTGCGGCAAGCCTGTATGCACTCCCGAGACCACGGAGCATATCTCCAAGCTCTTCGGACAGGAGGGCTCCAACGCCTGGTTCTCCAAGGAGGCTATGGAGCTGATCCCGGAGGGGCTGTCCTGCCCCCACTGCGGCGGCAAGACCTTCGACAAGGAGACCGACACTCTGGACGGCTGGTTCGACTCCGGCTCCTCTCACATTGCCTCCCTCCTCTTTGATTGTGAGGAGAACTGGCCCTCTGACATCTATCTGGAGGGTGCAGACCAGTACCGTGGCTGGTTCCAGTCCAGCCTGCTGACCTCCGTGGGCGCACTTGGCAAGGGTGCTCCCTTTAAGAAGTGCCTGACCCACGGCTGGGTGGTTGACGGTGAGGGCAGAGCCATGCACAAGTCCCTGGGCAACGGCGTAGATCCTGCCGACCTGGTCCGTGACTTCGGTGCAGACATCGTCCGTCTGTGGGCTGCTTCCGCTGACTACCGTGTAGACGTCCGCTGCTCCAAGGAGATCTTCAAGCAGCTGTCTCAGACCTACCTCAAGTTCCGTAACACCGCCCGTTACTGCCTGGGCAACCTGGACGGCTTCGATCCCTCTAACCCGGTCAAGGCCGAGGAGATGCTGGAGCTGGACCGCTGGGCAGTGACCAAGCTGAATGAGCTGATCGAGCTGGCCTTCCGTTCCTATGACAAGTATGAATTCCACGCTCTGACCCATGCTATCAACGACTTCTGCGTTGTTGAGCTGTCCGGCTTCTATCTGGACATCCTCAAGGACCGCCTCTACTGCGAGGAGAAGGACGGCCTCAAGCGCCGCAGTGTGCAGACCGCTCTGTATCTGATCTTAGATGCACTGGCAAAGATGTACGCCCCCATCCTCCCCTACACCTGCGACGAGATCTGGCAGGCTATGCCCCACAAGGCAGAGGACGACGTCCGCAACATCGTCCTCAATGACATGGCACAGCCCTACACCGACTACGCTCTGGATCAGGCCGCTATGTCTAAGTGGGACACCCTCATTGCCCTCCGCACCGATGTCAACGGCGTACTGGAGACCGCCCGTGGGGAGAAGAAGATCGGCAAGGCTCTGGAGGCCCTGGTCAACCTGAAGGCCAAGGACACCGCTGCCGCAGAGGCTCTCAAGCTGGTAGAGGGCCTGGATCTGGCTGAGCTGTTCATCGTCTCCGCCGTTACCTCCGGCGAAGCTGAGGGCGAGGCTCTGGCACAGGGTGCCGGCACCAACTTCCCCGGCCTCACTGTAGAGGTCTGCGCCGCCCCCGGCGACAAGTGCCCCCGTTGCTGGATGCACTCCACCAAGGCAGACCCCAACGGCCTCTGCCCCCGTTGCTCCGCTGTTATGGCAAACTTCACCTTTGAAGACTGATCCCTGACCACCCCGTGGGCTGTCACTCCCGTGACAGCCCACCCTTTTGTTCAAAGCCCGATTTATGGAGCTGTTCGATTCCCGTACCATGCAAC
>JAZNYV010000032.1:0-10078 GCA_045594585.1 Faecousia sp.
ATTTTATTGCAGGATGAATATCCTGCACCGCCTATGGCGGCAAGAACAGTATTACACGGCATTTCTTGGCGGCTTTGCCGCCATGCCGCTTACCAGCGGCATAATAAAACGGTTAATCCGTTTTATTAGAAATAAGTATAAAAAGGAACTGCTCCATGACGGTCGTATCATAGGAGCAGTTCTTTTTGGTGTGTGGGGGACAAAGGTTCGGCCTCGGTCGAGGGTGATTTTGTCAGTGGTCATAGTAGTTCTTGAGAAAAAGGTTTAAAACCTTTTTCTCAAGAACTGCATGAGACGAAATTTCACGATTTTCTATTAGAAAGCAGTATTAGGGTGCGGATCTTTCTCAGGAAGAGGAGGAGAGCGGCGGTGCATAGGAGGGTGAGGCCTATGGCGAGGGGGAGGTCTGTGCCGGGGCCGCCGGTGGAGGGGAGGACTGTTCCCTGGGTGTTTTCTATAACAATGAGGTTGTCCGGGCTGTGGCTCTCACTGTGAATGAGAAGCTCTATAGGCTCCGGCAGAAGATTGTAGCCCCGGGGAGCCGTTGTTTCTAAGAGACAGTAGGTCCCGTAGGCCAGGCCGTAGATCTTTGCCATGCCGGTTCCGTCGGTGGTTACGGAGGTGACCCTTTCCCCTGTCAGATCCGAGGTGGGGAAGAAGGAGACCCTGACCATGGGAGCCGATTGGCCGGGGAGCGTGTACAGCCCCTGCCCCAGGGCGACCTCTTCCTCCGTAGCCCTGCGGTAGACCTCAAAAACCGCTCCGGGAAGGACCACGGCGGGATCCAATGCATCCTCCTTCCGTAGCTGCACGCCACCTGTGTACACAACAGGGCGATCCGAGAGGACGGAGAAGTGAAAATTCACAGAGTTAAGGTACTCCAAGGAGGCTTGGTTGGGGATCTCCTCACCGAGATCTGCATTGCTGTTGATACGGCATTGGAAATATACGCGGAGCATATAGTCCTCGTAGCTGTTCTCTCCTATACAGTCTGCAATGGAGGTCATGCCTGCGGGAGTCAGGGAGACTGAGAAGGCATCGGAACCTGCCTCCCCGGAGAGGGACTCCGCATCCGTAACGCTGAGAAGGTAATCCCGTCCCTCCTCCAAAAGGAGAAGAAGGGTTCCGCCGTCCTTGGTCTCCACCTGCACCCTAAGGCTCCCTGTGTAATCCAGCCGTGGATCCAGGGTATCGGAGATCAGGAAGGACTTGCCCCCTGCAATATCCTCCGGGATATTGGTGCCGATGATCCAGGTGTGATCTGCATAGGCATCTACGGAAGCACTGTCATTGCCCAGGGTGATCACATCCTTCTCGATCCGGACGGTGCCCTTGAGATCGTTCTTGGGTTGGACGGTGACCTCGTAATCGTAGCCGGTGCCCTGGGAATTGGTGGTGGGCATTATGACGTAGAAGGGCTCCACAGGGGCCTTGATGGCAGGATGCTCCCGTTCTACTACCAGGTAGACCCCGTCGGGCATACCCATACGGGTAAAGTTTACGGAGGCCCTGCCCTCTGCGTCTGTGATCAGGGTAAGATCTGCGGTACCGTAGGCATACTCTGCGGCAGGGGGTAGCTCGACTCTCCCTGCCAAATAGTCCCCCAGCTCCGCTACGTAGAAAATATCGAAGGTGATCCCCTCCAGAGGAACGCGGTCATCGCCTCCCGTAGTCTTGTAGAAGCGGAGGATCCGATCTGTGTTGGCGTGGGAAATGGAGGCAGAGAGCTCGGCATACACAGGCAGGCGGCCGTCGAACACACCTACCATGGATTGGGAGGTCTCCCGATCTCCTGTGGAGTCGAAAAGGTATACATCATAGCCGGACTGCTGCCCGGAAATAGACAGAAGGACCTTCTCCGTCATAAGCTCCTGTGGGAGCCCGGAGAGCTTTAGGTTCACGGTCTGGGTGCCGTCTGCAAGAAGGGCGGAGGTCTCATAGCCCTCTCCCGGGGAGGCAGTGAGAAGGAGGAGGTCTCCCTCCTCTACCCGGACGTTTACGGTGACGTTGACCTCCAGATCGAAGGTGCCGTCTCCGTTGTCCGTGGCATAGGGGCCCTCGATCCTGCGGAAGTCTGAGGCGGAAACAATGCTGTCACCGGGAGGCAGGGGCTCCAGGGAAAGAAGGTAGGTATATACGGCTTGGATCCGTTCACCGCCCCATCGGTCGCTGGCGGTGGTGAGATTGGCATTGTCGTTGCGAATGCCGTTGTAATCGTGATGACCGTTCTGCCGTTCCTCGTCGCAGAGCTCGTAGTATCTGACACTGTCGGAAACGTCGGTCATATACATGGAATGTAGGAAATCCGTATACACCAGGCCGGAGCCGTGAGCAGCCTGCCAAATGGCAGCCTGGGTGCCGGTGATGGCCTCGCCGATGGTCAGGTCCTCTACCCCTGCGGCAGCACCCAGCCGCTCCAGCTCTTGACGGACCCGTACCTCGTGGGCCTCCGAGGCTTCGCCCTCTATGGGCATGATGTAGAAGCCGTTGCGTACGATGGCACGGATCTGCCCGGCGGCACCTGCGGCAAAGGTGGAGTCCTCTAAATTGAGCCGTCGGTAGGAATAATTGGGGTTTGCCAAAACGCTGATATCCGAGCAATAAACAGGGATGACTTGGTCATTGGTGGTGTTGTATAGGGAAAAGATGCAGTTCTTCATCTGGATCCGTTCCTGATTCAGGGTACAGGCGATCCGATAGGGACTGAAGTATTGCAGCTCGGGACCGTCATAGCCGTCCCCGTCTACCTGATGGTTCAGAACATAGGTAGCCTGCTCTCCGACAGAGGCTTCCGCCCCTAAGGCGTTGGCAATGAGGGAGCATAACAGAGAAATACACATTAGAAGCCACAGGAATCGGGATTTATTCATAAAAACAGCCTCCTTTCGTATAATTATTTATATAATAGCAGTAATATTTCGGTATGTCAATATTTTACGTAGAATTTTTCACATAAAAGCGAAAAAGAATACCCCTTCACCGGGAAAACAGCAAACATTCCGATGTGCCGCTCCCTTTGGTCGCAATCAACCGGGATAATGAATTAAGGCTTGCGGAAAGGGGGTGGGGTGTATTATAATAATGGGTAATCATAATGTAGAAAGAGGTGTGGTGTAATATGATCTATGTAACGTCGGATCTCCATGGGTATCCGGTGGAGAAGTTTCGGGCACTTTTGGCGAAGGCGGAGTTTTCTGAGGAGGATTACTGCTTTGTGCTGGGGGACGTCATCGACAGAGGGCCGGAGGGAGTGGAGCTCCTGAAGTGGCTCATGGATCAGCCCAATATAGAGCTGATCCTGGGGAATCACGAGGCCATGCTCTTAGCCTGCTCCTTTGTATTCAAGCTCCTTCGGGAGGAAGGGGACCAGGAGCTGGATTATGAGGCCTATCTCCTGTATATGAACTGGATGAACAACGGCGGCGGTCCTACTATGGAGGCTCTGGCAAAATGTGACCCGGAGACGGCTGCCCTTATTGAGGAGTATCTGCGGGGTGCACCCCTGTACGACAGTGTTAGGGTGGGGGACAGGGAGTTCCTCCTGGTCCACGGGGGCTTAGGCTCCTTCGATCCCAAGAAGCCACTGAGCCAATATAAGGACAGGGATCTGCTGTGGACCCGCCCGGAATTGCATGAGGAATACTTCCGGGACATAACTACGATCCTGGGTCATACGCCTACGGAGTTCTACGGGGAGGAGTATGCAGGAAAGGCCCTCTTCACCCCTACCTGGATCAATATTGATACCGGTGCCGCCTGCGGCAGAGCCCCTATGCTCCTGCGGCTGGAGGATATGAAGGAATTTTACGCAGATTCTGTTTGCAATTAGGAAAAGATATGATATAATAAAAGATACTAAACTTTTTGACTTCTGTAAGGAGGTACTGTATGAAAGTAAAACGTTTCCTGGCCCTTCTCTTAGTGCTGGCTACGGTTCTGTCCCTGTTCCCCATGACGGTAGGTGCCGCACAGGAGAATGAGGACCACCGCCCCACCCGTTCCCGTCTGAGCTATACCCATTATACAGACGAACAGCTCATGGAGATGCTCCATCTGAGCAAGACCAAGTTCAATACCCTCAAGCAAAGTCTGCGGGATGCCATTCTGAACAACACCTCCTGCAAGGTGTCTACTCTGAAGATCCCCTACGACGAGGATGCCAAGACCGCTATTCGCGGTCTGGTGTATTATCATCCCGAATACTTCTTCGTGGCCACCATTTCCTATGCTACGGTAAAGTCCGACGGGAAGAAGGTCATTTCCCGTATTTCCTTCAAGTACGAGGAGGGCTACGAAACGGGGATCCGTAAGTACCGAGAGCTGGAGGCCGCCGCAGAGGAGATCCTCTGCCCCATCCGTGGTGCAGGTCTCAGCCAATTGGAGCAGGCACTCCTGGTCCATGACTTCCTGGCAGTCAACAGCGAGTATGACCGCAAGGCCGCCTCCGGGGAGGACCGCTACACTGCCTACGGCTCCATCGTTAACCGTATGTCTGTCTGCCAGGGCTACACCGAGGGCTATGCCTATCTCTTAGGCAAGTTAGGGATCCCCGTGAATCTGTGCAAATCCGACGAGCTGAATCACGCCTGGAACATCGTAGAGCTGGACGGCAAGGCCTACAACGTAGACGTGACCTGGGATGATCCCACCATCGACCATGCAGGCTATACCCGTCACGTAAACTTCCTCCGCTCTACAGAGGGCATGATCGAGGAGGGACACGAGGCAGAGGACTTTACTGCCACCACTACGGATACGGAGTATGACGATGCCTTCTGGCAGAAGTCTACCTCTAAATTCTGCCTCCTGGGGGACACCATCTATTACCTGTCCGGGGGCAAGCTCTATAGTTGGAAGGACGGCAAGTCCACCCAGCTCTACAAGCTGACCTCCAATTGGAAGCCCTATGTCAACCGCTTCGACTATTTGGCCTGTGATGGGGAGAATCTGTTCTTCTCCACCCCCGATGCCATTTACCGCTTCGACCCTGCTACCCGAAAGGCCGCCCTGTTCTACAAGCCGGATCTGTCTGCCAACAAGAACTTCAAGATCTACGGCTTCGCCATCCGTGAGAACAAATTCTACTTAGACGTATTCAGCAGCCCCAATTTTGATGAAAACGTCCGCGCCAACTATCAGATCGTCTACACCTATCGGAAGGACACAGCAAGTACCCACCGCTTCGATGAGGGAAAGAGCCTGGAGCCCACCACCTGTACCGAGGACGGAGAGAGCCTGTTCACCTGCCTGGGCTGCGGCTTCACCAAGACAGAGACCCTTAAGGCCGCGGGTCATAAGGTGGTCACCGACAAGGCCCTTGCCGCCACCTGCACCGTCAACGGCTTGACCAAGGGGGAGCACTGCTCCGTCTGCAATGCTGTCCTCACTGCACAGGAGGTCATTCCTGCCACCGGCCACAGCTATGTGAACAACATCTGCAAGACCTGCGGCGATCAGCCCCATACGGCTCCCAATGCCAACGCCTTCCGCCCCGGGGACAGCGGTAAGTTCGTCCTTGCCGTCAAGGTTGGTACTACATACTATGCCATCCCCAACGCCCTGCCGGAGAAGGCCGCCAAGCCCAAGGGCGTCGAGATCCCCGTCAGCGGCGGCACCGTCAGCAGTGCCAACGCAGGGAGCTTTGCCCTGACCCTGACCTGGTCCCG
Organism: Faecousia sp.; assembly: GCA_045594585.1. GTDB lineage: Bacteria > Bacillota > Clostridia > Oscillospirales > Oscillospiraceae > JAZOXB01. The sequence continues at coordinate 5,667 of JAZNYV010000032.1, forward strand.
GGAGGGCTATACCATCGAGAATAAGGGCGTGTACCTAAAGTACACCTCCTCTACCAACGTAGGCACCGATACGGAGCCCTATTACTGGAACATTACTGCAGGCACCAACGGCTCCTGGCGGCTCAGTCCCTCTACAGCCTCCACTCGCGCCCTCTGCTTCCGTGGGAAGAGCTATAATCTCTTCGGTGCCTACACCGCCTCCAATGCAAAGGCGGACAGCACGGAATACTACGATCTGGAGATCCTTCCCGTAGGCAGCGGCTCCGCCTGCAAGCACAGCCGCACCGCAACCGTGACCGTGGAGCCTACCTGCACCGCCAAGGGCAGCACCACCCTAAGCTGCAAGAGCTGCGGAGAGATCCTCTCTGTCACCACCATAGAGGCCGCCGGTCACAAGAAGGTTACGGACAAGGCCCTTGCCGCCACCTGCACCCAGACCGGTCTGACCCGCGGCTACCACTGCTCCCTGTGTGAAAAGGTCCTTACACCACAGACCGTAGTCCCTGCAAAGGGACACAGCTTTGCCGATGGCAAGTGCTCTGTCTGCGGTACGGCACAGGTCTTGGCAGCTCCCTTTAAGTCCGGGGCAAGCGGCACCTTCGTCTTAGCCGCCAAGGTGGGAGACACCTACTACGCCATGCCCAACAGCTTCCCCGGCAGTGCTTCCAAGCTCCGTGGAGGAGAGCTCACCGTGACCAACGGTGTGGTCTCTCAAGAGGATGCCGAGGATTATGCCGTAACTCTGAGCTACAGCTCCGGAAAATACACCATTTTCAGCGGAGAAGCCTATCTGAAATATGCCTCCTCCACCAACCTCGTGGGCACCGATGCCTCCTACAAGTGGACTGTGACCCCAGGGACCAACGGCTCCTGGAGAGTGACCTCCCAGACAGCCTCCCGCGGTCTGGTCTTCCGAGGGGGGAAATATATGCAGTTTGCCGCCTACCTGGTGAGCAATGCAGAGGCAGGAGATACGGAGTACTTCGACTTAGAGATCCTGCCTGTAGAGGCACCTGCCTCCCGTTGCGGACACGGGACGACATCCGTCTCCGCACAGGCTCCCGACTGCCGTCATGAGGGCACCGAGACCCTTACCTGTCTGGAATGCGGCGAGGTGGTGGCAAGCTCCGTGACACCTGCCCTGGGACATGATTTCAGCACTGTGGATCTCAGAGGGCCTGCATCGGCACCTACCTGTACCGCAGACGGCTATCAGAGCTACTGCTGCAGCCGCTGTGCCGAGACCACTGCAACGGTCATTGCCGCCAACGGTCATACTGCCGTCACCGATCCTGCAGTTGCACCTACCTGTACGGCATACGGCTTGACGGAGGGCAGCCACTGTGTAGATTGTATGGCTGTGATCACAGAACAGCAGACCCTCCCCATGCTGGCCCATACCTATGTAAACGGTCAGTGCTCCATCTGTGGAGAGGAGGATAATACCGTGACTCCCTTTGAAGAAGGACAGAGCGGCCCCTTCGTCTTAGCTGCCAAGGTGGGAGACACCTATTATGCCATCGGTTCCGCCTTCCCCACCGCCGCAGGGAAGCTGTCCGGTATCCCAGTCACCGCCAAGAACGGCAGTATCACCCCCTCCGATGCAGAGGGCTATGTGGTGGATCTGACCTACAGTGAGGGCACCTACACCATCGAAAGCAATGGCCTGTACCTGAAGCACAGCTCCTCTACCAATGTTTCCGCCTCTGCAGAGCCTTATGGCTGGAGCATAGCTCCCGGTGTCAACGGCACCTGGCGGCTCCTGACTGCAGACGGCAGCCGTGCCCTTGCCTTCCGCGGCGGTGAGTACAACACCTTCGGCACCTACGCCCTGTCCAATGTAACAGAGGGCTCTCAAGAATACTTCGACTTAGAACTCCTGTCTGTAGGCATTGCCGCCGCCTGCCTCCACGAGACTCGTGAGACTGCCACGGTCCCTGCCACCTGTACAGAGGACGGCTCCGTAACAGAGCTGTGCGTAGACTGCGGCAAGGTAGTCTCTACCCTGGCTCTCCCTGCCACGGGACACAGGGAAGTTGCAGACGAGGAGGTTCCTCCCACCTGTGCCTCCACAGGTCTGACGGAGGGCTCCCATTGCAGTGTCTGCAGTGAGATCCTGGTTCCCCAGGAGGTCATTCCCACCCTGCTCCACTATTACGAGAACGGAGCCTGCACAGCCTGCGGTGAAGCAGAGCCCGGTGCCGTCCCCTTCCAATACGGTATGAGCGGCTCCTTCGTCCTGGCGGCTAAGGTAGCAGACACCTACTTCGCCCTTCCCGATACCTTCCCCACCGGAGGGGGACGGATCGCCGCTGTTCCCATCCCTGTAGAGAACGGCACGGTCCTGACCAACGATGCCCGAGGCTTTACAGTACAGCTGACCTATGGAGAGGACAGCTACACCCTTGAGAGCATGGGCCTGTACCTAAAGCACAGCTCCTCTACCTCCCTGGTAGGCAGTACGGAGCCTGTGTCCTGGACCCTGATTCCCGGCGAGAACGGCACCTGGAGGTTCCTCCCTGAGGACAGCAGTCGCAGCCTTGCCTTCCGCGGGGGAGAGTATCTCACCTTCGGGGCCTATTCTCTTTCCAACGTAACTGCCGGCTCTGAGGAATACTTCGACATAGAGATCTTAGCAGTGGGTCTGTCCCTCCTCTGCGGCCACGAGGTCACTGATCGTACGGAGGTCGAAGCCACCTGCACAGAGGCAGGCTCCTACACTGTCTTCTGCCGAGATTGCGGACAGGTCGTAGAGACCGGGACCCTCGCCCCCAAGGGTCACACCGAGGCTGTTCTCCCCGGTCTGGAGCCTACCTGCACCGCTACGGGCCTGACCGAGGGCAAGTACTGCACCGTCTGTGATGCAGTTACGGAAATGCAGTCCCTGATCCCCATGCTGGACCACAGCTATGAGAACGGAAGCTGTACCCTCTGCGGCAGTGCAGAGCCGGGGGCAGGTGCCTTTGCCATCGGCACCTCCGGCACCTACATTGTAGCTGCCAAGGTAGGGGATACCTACTACAGCTTCTCCAACCTCTTCCCCCGGACAGCGGGCAAGCTCTCTGCCCTTGCCCTTACGGTAACGGACGGCAGGGTCTCTGCCTCGGATGGCCGGGACTATGCTGTGACTCTGACCTATACCGACGGTGTGTACACCATAGAGAGCAACGGCTCCTATTTAGGCTATGCCGACAGCTCCACCAATCTGATAGCCATGACAGAGCCCTACGGCTGGGTCATTACCCAGGGCACCAACGGCTCCTGGCGGATCACGGCACAGGGTGCCTCTAACCGGGGCCTCATCTACCGTGACGGCAGTTACCAAGTATTCGGTGCCTATGCCACCAGCAATGTCAAGCCCGAGAGCAAGGAGTATTTCGACCTGGAGCTCCTTCCTCTGACAGAGGCAGTGCCTCCTCAGGTAGACAGCTCCCTTGTGATCAATCACAATCTGAACCTTGCCAGCGATATTTCCATTAACTTCGCTGTAAGAACGGACCTGGTCGCCTCCTACGACAGCTTCTTCTTAGAGGTCACGGTGCCTAAGTACAACGGCAACGAGAAGGTGGGCACTACTACCGTAGAGATCGCCCCCGTTCTCAACGACAGCTTCTACTACTTCACCCTTACGGGTCTCACTGCGGTGCAGATGGGAGATACTGTTGAGGCTGTCCTCCATCTGACCAAGGAGGGGCAGGCATATGTCTCCCCCACAGACCTGTACAGCATCTCTGCTTACGCCTATGCCCAGCTCAACAAGACCACCGTGTCTCAGAAGCTGAAGGCCCTCTGCGCAGAGCTCCTCCGCTACGGTGCTGCCGCCCAAACCTTTAAGGCCTACCGTACCGACGCTCCCGTAGATGCCGCCATGACAGATGCCCATCGGAGTCTGCTGACGGATCCGGATACGGTCACCTTCGGGAATACCAACACCGTATTAGAGGACCTGGAGTCTCCCGCAGTGACCTGGAAGGGCAAGGTCCTTGACCTGGATTCCCGTGTGAGCCTAAAGTTTGTGGTAGATACCACCAATTATACGGGGGATCCCTTAGCTCTGACTCTCCGTCTGACCTATATGGATCACCTTGGGCAGGTGCAGACCGTGACCCTGGCTGATCCCACGGTCTATTATGAGGGACAGCCCTGGTACGCCTTCTCCTTCGACGGCCTCCTTGCCGCAGAGCTCCGCTGTGTCATAGATGCCGCCGTATATGAGGGAGAGACCCGTGTGTCCCGGACCCTCCGCTACAGCGCAGACACCTACGGCAATAACAAGACCGGAGAGCTCCTGGCTCTCTGCAAGGCCCTCTTCGCCTACTCCGACACCGCTAAGGCCTTCTTTGCCCAATAACCCAAACGCCTCCTTGGGCTCGCAAGAGCCCAAGGAGCCAAACGTTTGCAAAGGGACTGTG
>JAZNYV010000033.1:0-7272 GCA_045594585.1 Faecousia sp.
AGGCGAGACCGTAACCGAGACCCTGACCGGTGCAGAGCTGTACAACGAGAGTCTGAACTACTACTCCTTCGAGTTCTCCGCTCTCCGTGCTGCTGAGATCCGTACCGTACTGTCCGCCGCTGTCTATGCTAACGGCCGACAGGTATCTCCCACTCTGCAGTACAGCATGGATACCTACGGCAACAACAAGACCGGCGACCTGCTGATCGTCTGCCAGGCTCTGTGTGCCTACTCCGACGCAGCTCTTGCCTACTTCAAGGGCTGATCCCACATAAACCCCAAGGGGGCTGCCATACGCCAGCCCCCGTTTTTTTGCAACGGGAAAAGAACAAATTCCCGATTTGTCGATCCGATCCGTATTTACCTAGACCAATGTCGGTGCGGCTATTAGCCGCCGGCAAGGTTTCGAGTTCGTAGGCATTTTCGTAAAATTGATAACATTTACCTTATCGATGGTGCACAGGCGGATGATATCCGCCCCTACAGCTACAGGTACGAAACTACTCGATAAACCGGAATTTGGAGCACAATGGAAGTTTTGGCAAAGAAAAGCTGTTCGGAATCCCATGGGGGTCCCGAACAGCTTTGGTGTTATGGCAAGTGTTTATTCCAATTCGTCAAGGCTCCGGGAGAAGGCAGGGAGGCAATGCTCCAAGAACCAGTCCAGCTCCGGGAGCTTCATTTCGGTCAAAGCCTCTCGGGTCTGTTGGGCGGCGGCCTCGAATTCTGTGTTGCCGGCCTTTAGCTCCTCCAGGCACTTGATGTGGGCGGAGAGCTTATCAGCGGCCTTTACGATAGGCAGAACGGCTTCGTCATTCTCGTAGACCAGGGGGGCGTAATGGCTCCGCAGCTCCTCCGGCAGCATATGCAGCAGCTTGGTGCCGCTGATATACTCTACCTGCTTGTAGGCGTCCTTGATCTCCGGGTTAAAGTACTTAATGGGAGTGGGAAGGTCTCCTGTCAGGATCTCCGAGGCGTCGTGGAACAGGGCGGCAACGGCACAGCGTTCCGGGTCGGCGGAGAGCCCCAGGATCTCACGGCGGATCATTGCCAGCCCGTGGGCAAGGACAGCGACCATATGGCTGTGCTCCTGGATATTCTCTGAGAAGGTGTTCCGCATAAGTCCCCAACGGGTAATATAGCGCATCCGGGACAGGAATGCAAAGAAACGGTATTCTTCCATGGTCTGTCAGCTCCTTCTGCCTCTGTGATTGGGATTTGCACGGTGCTGGGTCTTGCGAGTGGGATGCCGGCCGGCATGAACGGGCTCACGGCTCCGCTCACGGAGATGGGGGGCAGGCCGTCTTGCGTTGGTCCTATAGGCGTTGCTCCGAGGAGAGGCTGTACGGCCGGAGCCTCTGTGGCCGGTGCTTCTGTGACCGGGACCCCTCTGACCGGAGCCGGAGGTACCGGGACGGACTCGGGGGAGGGGGACGTAGAAGTCTCTGTGGAGACTGCGTAGGAAGCTCATGGAGCTTTCCGTCCGAAGAAGCTTTACAAGTTCCGTGTAGGCCTTGTAGAAGCCGGTGGGAGTGGCGGTGGAGGTACGCTCGTCAATGAACCAGGGGCAGGACTCCTTTGTTACAGGGGCGAAGATCTTGTGGAAACGGCTGCCTACACCCATGATCTCCGCATAGGGGAAGATGCGATAGAAATACTGGCTGTCGTCCCGGACCCGCTCCTCTGCGGAACGGGGATCACTGCGGAGGACGAAGTATCGCAGCCGCAGGAGCTTCTGAACCAGCTCCCGACCGGGGAGGGTCCGCTGTCCGCCGAAGCGGGTGACATATCCTGCTCCAAGCTGGAGCAGCAGGTTAAAGAACAGATAGATCCCACACTGAGCAGGAAGGGCAAGGAGGACCAGGATCAAGGCAGCTCCGGCACCCAGACCCAGATAGATCCAGCGGTCCGGTCGGTACAGGTGAGGGAACACCTGCTGTAGGGTCCAATGAAGGGGTAGGCTCACTGCCGTGAGGACGATGAGCCAGAACCACCGTGCAGGAGTAGAGGCCAAAAGGGTGTCGAAGATCATCAGCGACAGCATCAGCCCTGCACACAGACAGAGTCTGCGTAGGAGCTTGGGGTTGCCGTCCTTTTTCTCGAACATTCTCCGCTTCCACTGTGCGGTGAGAACGGAGCCCTCTGTATTGACCGCAGACATAAATCTGTATCCGCCTACCTCTACAGAGGTTCGGTTATGGAAGATGGACCGGAACAGCCGCCGCTCTGCGGTGCTCCGTTCATTGCCCATAGGCATACGCTTCTCCAGACGGAAGACTCCTCGCTTGTTCCGATAGAGGAGTATGTATCCCAATCCGCCCCATAGGGCAATGAGTCCGCCAAGATCGGCCTTGGTGCTGTAGAGCTGGCAAGGGACCTCCCCGGCAGAGGATTCGAAATGGTAGCGGATATCGTCATCGACGGTGACACGGCTCTTACGCAGGGCTATGAGCCAATAGAGAATACAGACGGCAAAAAGAAGGAAGAAGATCAGACGGTCTGCATCGACGGTCTGCTTTGCAAGATGATTTAGAGCAAAGGCATCCGGGGGAAAGGTCAGGGTCATGGACAGGGTCTCGTGATCACGGAACAGGATGTTGGATCTGGCAGTGACCGTATGCTCCTTTACCTGTATGCTCATGTAGTTGTCGATGACGTCACCGTAGTAGGAGCTGTGCCACCGGGGAAAGGCTGAGATATCGGCAGGAAATTCAACCGTAAGGTCGTAACGGCGAATGGGGTATTCCATGCCTCGCTCCGGGAGCTTGGCAGTAAAATGCTGCTTCTTGTCCCCGGACTCCCACATGGTACAGGGCAGGGAATAACTGCACTGGAAGGTCTGGGTGCCTTGAAAGCCGGTTTCGTTTTCAAAGAGGATGCATTTCACCCCGTCGCGGGTCTTGGTGCGGTAGGAGGCACCGGAGGCAGAAATGTCCTTGGCGTCTGTTCCTAAGGGGAATTCAAAGGTAGTAGGACCGGTCGCAAACCGAACCTCTGCCGTAACAGTGACCCGACATGTGCCGTTGCTGTCTACAGTGATCCGAGCACTCATGTCGGTGATCTCATCGGAGGCGGCAAAGACGTTGCCTAAGAGCAGGGATATACAGAGCAGGATCAGCAGAATTTTACGCAATGGAGGACCTCCCTTCTTAATGGATCAAAAAAGCGAGCATAAAAACGCATTACAATTTATAATGTATCTCATATCATACCACAGATCGACGAAAAATGCAATCCCCGCTTTCTTTAACTCATGCCACCATCTCTCGCCCTGAAGCACAACACTGTAAAAATAAATATAACATTACAAATGAGGCACTGTGCAGAATGCATAAAAGGGGTGCATAGAAAGTGCATATTACCTGTGAATATACAGTATATTATGAATAAATCGAATAATTGACGGCGATGAAGAAAGAAAACAGAAGTAATATTTGTTAAAATAGACAAAATCGCTCTTTATGTAAGTGCTTACAAATACTTCAAATTAAAATAGTAACGAAATTAAACGGAGGCTATTTACTTTCTGCAAACAAAGTGATATGATTTAAAAAAGCCTTTTGGGAAACTGTTCCAAATTGGCAAATTGGAAGGAGATGTGCTCTATGAAAAAGACCATCATGAAGATTATGGCGATCCTCCTGACCGTAGCAATGCTTTGCGGTATGCTCCCTGCTTTTGCTTCTGCAGCAAAGGTTGAGGAAGAACGGCCCGTTGAGATCTCCAAGAAGTCCGAAGACATCATCAACGCTGATGTATGGAGCGTGATCGATGCATACGAAGACGAGAACATCGTTGCCAAGCGTGGCAAGGTTGTTACTGCTCAGGATTACGCAGAGCTGACCTATGACATCGAGGCTCTGGTCAAGGAATCCAAGACCTATGTAGAAGGCTCCATCAACCGTAACGGCGACTTCTTCACCTGGGAAACCACCGAAGGCATCGTCTGCGGCTACTCTCCCGAGCTCCGCTACAAGACCCGCAACAACTCCATTTCCGGCTTTGACTCCACCGAGACGGTCTCCTATGCCAAGAAGGCAGGCCCCTCCTCCAAGGACGTCTATCTGATCGCTCCCTACTATGGCTATGACTCCAGCTTCACCGATCAGTACAAGAACGAGGCCAACTCCATTGCAAGTGCTACCGGCGGCAACTACAAGCTGTACCAGGGCACCAATGCTACCATCACCAACATCGCCACTGCTATGCAGAACGGCGGCGTCGTGATCTTTGACTCCCACGGCATTACCGACTACTCCAGCGGTGAGGACTATGTTTCCCGTGCAAACTCCTCCTACCTGTGCCTCAAGACCTCTACCGGTATCACCAGCTCCGATATGTCTGCTGTTTCCGGCACCTACGGCACCTATTACCATGCATTTAACGGCGGCTCCTCCACCTACTGCGTAGACGGCACCGCTATTAAGAACCACATGAGCAAGGCTGCTCCCGGCACCATCCTGTGGATGGCTATCTGTCTGGGTATGGCTACCAACGGTCTGTGTACTCCCATGCGTAACGCAGGTGTTGAGGTCGTTTACGGCTACTCTCAGTCCGTTTCCTTCACCGGCGACTACAAGTACGAGACCTACTTCTGGAACAAGATGAAGGCAGGCTCCGACGTTAAGACTGCTGCCTCCTACATGAAGTCCGCAGCAGGCTGCAGCTGGGACCCCGCATACTCCTCTTATTCCCAGTCTCAGGCTAAGAGCAATTACGTTGCATTCCCCATCGTTGTTTCCGACCAGGATACTTATCCCGGCCAGGGCAAGGTAGACGCAGTACAGACTGTTAAGTCCACCTACACCCTCTTCGGCTCCACCGACTCTGACTCCGGTTCCAACTCCGGCTCCAGCTCCGGCTCCAACTCCGGTTCCGACTCCGGCTCCACCTCTACCTCCGGCGACACCTACGAGCTGGTTACCTCCGCTTCCGGTCTGACTGCAGGCAAGTACATTATTCTTGCCAATGCTGACGGCAGCTACGCAGGCAGCTACAACTACTATGCACTGACCACCTCTAAGGACGGCTCCTATGCCGCCATGGCTGCACAGGGCCTCAGCTTCGATAGCCTGCCCACCAGCCTGACCTGCGACGCTTCTGCAGCAGGTGACTACGTATGGACCATGTCCGGCAGCCGCACCAGCATGAAGCTGGCTACCGGCAGCAACTACCTGGCAGGTGCCTCCGGCTCCACCAAGCTGACCCTGGCTACCTCCGCTACTACCTGGTCCGGCACCTACTCCTCCAGCTACCAGGGCTTCTCTGTTAAGGGCAACAGCCGCTATATCTCCCTCCGTGACGATATCAGCACTGTAGGCGACAACGGTGCACCCCTGTTCTGCACCGTCAGCTCCACCTCCTCCGGCACCACCTATCTCCACTTCTACAAGCTGGCTGACTCTTCCTCCGACTCCGGCTCCGGCTCCGATACCACTACCTGCAGCCACAGCTCCACCACTACCTCTACCGTAGATGCAACCTGCACCGCTTCCGGCAAGACCACCAAGACCTGCAAGACCTGTGGCGCTGTTGTCAGCACTACTACCATCCCCGCACTGGGCCACAGCTACAAGTACACCAGCAACGGCAACGGTACCCACAAGATCACCTGCACTCGTTGCTCCTACTCCTCCAGTGCAAGCTGCACCTACAGCAGCAATGTATGTAAGTACTGCGGCTACACCAATTCTTCCTCCGACTCCGGCTCCACTACTACCTCCGGCATTACCAGCGGCCAGTACGTGATCGCAGCCAAGGTTGGCAGCTCCTACTATGCAATGTCCAACACCTTCGCAAGCAAGATCACCGGCACCAAGCTGACCATCTCCAACGGCGAGGTTACTACCGATGTTTCCGGCATGGTCGTTAACATCACCAAGAACGGCAGCTACTACACCATCGACAACGGTACCAAGTACCTCAAGTATTCCTCCAGCACCAACTTCACCACCAGCTCCACCGCTTACAACTGGAACATCACTACCGGTGTCAACGGCACCTACCGTATCACCGCTTCCTCCTCCAGCTCCCGCGGCATTATCTTCAGCACCAGTGCCGGCAAGTTCGGTGCATATGCAGTCAGCAACGCGACTGCGACCTCCAGCATCTACTATGACGTAGAGCTCCTGCCCGTATCCGGTTCCTCCGATTCCGGATCTTCCGACTCCGGTTCTTCCGATTCCGGCTCCAGCTCCAGCTCCGGCACTGCCTCCTCCGGCACCTACACCTACGAGCTGGTCACCAGTGCTTCCGCACTGACTGCAGGTGATTACATCATCCTGACTGCAGCAACCGGCAGCTACGCAGGCAGCTACAACTACTATGCACTGACCACCTCTAAGGACGGCTCCTACGCTGCAATGTCCGCACAGGGCCTCAGCTTCGATAGCCTGCCCACCAGCTTGACCTGCGATGCTTCTTCTGCATCCGCATTTGAGTGGACTATGTCCGGCAGCCGTACCAGCATGAAGCTGGCCACCGGCAGCAGCTACCTGGCAGGTGCCTCCGGCTCCACCAAGCTGACCCTGGCTTCCTCCGCTACTACCTGGTCTGCTACCTACACCTCCAGCAAGCAGGCATTCCGTGTTAAGGGCAACAGCCGCTATATCTCCCTCCGTGACGATATCAGCACTGTTGGCGACAACGGCTCTCCCCTGTTCTGCACCGTCAGCTCCACCTCTTCCGGTGAGACCTACCTGTACTTCTACAAGTGCACCAGCTCCAAGGCTGCAGACGAGAATGTCCAGACCGTCGAGGATCTGACCATCAACACCAAGGAATACAAGAACACCAAGACCGGTGTAGACGCCATCTTCGCTGTAACTGAGGAAGTCGTAGAAAAGTATGACCGCATCTACGCTGTTGTCAGAGTCAACGGCAAGGAGACCGTCATCGAGTCTGAGGCAGGAGTATTCACTTACGCCCTCAACGCAAGAGAGAAGAACGCTGTTCTGGTCATCACTCTCTACGCTGAGAAGGACGGCATCAACTACGTTGGTGTAACCGACACCTGGACCATGGCATCCGCCACCTCCACCCGCTGATCCCTCCTAACCGTCGGATCAACACCCTCTAAGTAACCCCGGACCTGTTGCAGACTCCTCTGCAACAGGTCCTTTTTTACGTCGTCAAATTCCGATTTATGGAGCTGTTCGATTCCCGTACCATGCAACATATCATCGTACAAGGCTGTCGTAGGGCAAGCTGAGGGCAGCTTGCCCTACGGGATAGTGCGTGATTTGGTGGTTTGTGCTTTTTCAAACAGCTCGA
>JAZNYV010000034.1:0-7169 GCA_045594585.1 Faecousia sp.
TTCCAAATAGTAGCTGTCATAGGCCGCCAGGGTGGAGGTCAAGACCGCATAGTTAATGGAGATATCGCTGGCAAGATTCAGAGCGTGGTTGATCTTGATGGTTCCGTCCACTTCGGGAGCGGCGGCACCGTAGCCGCAAGCAGTACAGGCACCGTCAACCATGGAGTGAGCCTCGGCCTTAGTGGTCTTGGAGCAACGGATGCAGGAGCCGGTATGAGTGCCGTCACCGTTGTCGGTGTACTTGTACTCATGGCCCAAACGGGGAATAACGGTCTGCTGTACCAGGATGAGGCCGCAGACAGAGCACTTCTGTCCCTCGGTGAGGCCGGAGCCCAGGCAGGTAGCATCCTTGCCGGGAATCGTCTCCACAGTATGGCCCTTAGGTGCAATGACAGTCTGTGCAACGATCACAGCAGAGCAGACGGCACAGTGGGAGCCCTGGGTCTTGCCGGGAGCGGTACAGGTAGCCTCAACGGCTGCATCCGTAACGGGAGTATGACCCGTTGCAGGAATGGCGGTCTGTGCAGTGAAGACCTCGCCGCAGGTCAGGCAGTAGGAGCCCTCGGTCAGGCCTGTTTCGGTACAGGTGGCAGGCTTACCCTCTTGAGTAACGACGTTGTGGCCGGACACGGGGATCACCTGGCAGCCGGAGATCACGGTGCCGCAGACAGAGCACTTGGTGCCTGCGGTCATGCCCTCCGTAACGCAGGTTGCTGCAACAGCAGGTACAGCTACGGAGGTGTGAGCCAGTGCGGGAGTGGTTGCATCATAGGTCATGCCGCAGGAGCAGCTATAGCGGACGATGCCCTCCTGCGTGCAGGTGGCAGTCTGCACCACAGTCTCCGTATAGCTGTGGCTGTGGGTCATGGTGCAGTATACGGGACGGGAGGTGCCGTACAGGACCTCGGTAAAGCTGTTGCCGGTGGAGGAGGTCTCCATCATAACAACGCCGTTGGCCCAATCGGGAGTACCGGTGACATAGAAGCCGCAGGATCGGAGCTGCTGAGGAGACAGAACGTTGGTATCATCGTAGATCGTAACGGTCTTGTAGTCGGAGGAATATACTACCGTATTATAGTTGGTAAAGTCAGAATAGCTCTTGGACTGAGAGATCTTGTCCTTATCGAAGCGGAGATCCCCCATAAGAGTGAAGCGGACACCCTTGATATTCTGGGAAGAAACGCTGGATAGGGTCATGTTGGCCATATTGAAGGTCAGCAGATTCTTGCTTGCGTCATAGGTGCCTGCTGCCATGGACATGGTAGCACTCTGGAAGAAGGCCACGCCCAGAATATCGCCGCCGTAGTTCTCGTCGTCGTGATTGATCTCACGAGCCAGCTTCATAGCCTCCTGTACATCGTTGTACAGGGTCTTGCCGGTGCCCCATGCACCGTCGGTGGGTCTGCCGGAGTCCATGGTCTGGTAAGCCTGGAGACCGGGAACAACATTACAACCAACGGCTGCAGCCTGACGGCTCAGATCCGCAACCCAGGAAGAGGGCATCTCGAACTCCACAGCGTAGATCATGGGAGTGATATAATCAACATAGGGAGCCATGTGCTCCGGAGACTGACCGTAGGTACCGCGGAATCCCACATCCTCCAGAGCCTCGGGCATAAGAGCTGCAGTGAGGATCTTGTCCCCTGCATTCTCCTTCATAAGCTTAACAAAATCCGTAACAGTGTCAATACGCATCTGTGCAACAGCCTTACAGCCGATAGCCACATCGGAATTGTCGTCGAGAAGAAGTGCCTCGGAGAAATTGGGGCCGGAAGGAGTATAGCCGCCGCTCTTGATATAGGTGTAAGCGGTGTAGCTATTGCCGCCGTTGTAGCCTGCAGTGGTCTTGGTCTCGTGCTGGTACTGATACTCGCCGCTGACACACATAGCCTGAACAGCAGCATTCCACTGGTCGTGGGTAATGCCGTAATTGGTCAGCATATGATCACGGGCTTCCATGCCCCAATCATAAAAGAGAGAGCCGTAACGAATGGTATCCAGGTGGATGCCGGCCAGATTGCTGATACCGGCAAGCTGCTTCACCAGCTTGACCATGTAATTACGATAAGTGGTGTTGCGGAGATTGATGTAGCCGTGGGGGACATCGTCAGAGGTATCTGCAGACCAGCTGTAGCCTGTACGGAAGTGGAAGTAGTTGGTGCTGGAATTGCTCTTCAGGAAGTTGTCGTCACGGGCAGCCATGATCCACGCATGAACACGGATGCCATAGGACTTTGCCGCATTGCAGGCGGTATTCAGTGCAGTGGTATTGACACTGCCTGCTGTGCCCTTAATGAGGAGGTATACGTCGGTGACGCCTACCTTGGCATAGTGGGAGAAGAGGGTGGATGCACCGTACTTGGTCATGGTGTCATTCCAGAGCCACATACCCACGATGCCGTCCTCTACCGTGGCGGCACGGGTCTGGGGCTTTTCCTCAGCGGGAGCGGCAGAAACCATGACGGGTACCATAGACAGTACCATAGCAAGGGTCAGGATCCATGCCAAAATGCGGAACGATCTTTGCTTCATTTGAAATTTTCTCCTTTCACATTCCATGATCCCAAATTCTAGGCAAAAAAGACCATGTTTCTACTATAATATCGGATAGCCGCAGGAATGTCAATTCCCTAAACAGGGAAACTTTTGCATTTTTCACTGATTTCCTCTCTTCTTATCCACCAAAGCATTTGCAAGAAAACTGTCGCGACCCATCCCGGGAACAGTTGACAATAACCTGTTCACCCTTGTCAATTGACAAAAGTTATGAACATTATGCACAGGTTTATGCACAGGCTTAAAACCATTGATACTACAAGGGTTACAGGTTTTTTATAATTTGTTAACACTTTTGAAATTTTGATTTCTTTTTCCATAGAAAGTGTAATTTAGTTTACATAATCGATATTTCTCGTCAAATTATACACAATGCAACAGGACAGTTTCCGCAAGTTTCGTGTCCTTTCGAGAGGATCGGCAGGAGAGTCTGTCGCTTTATCAAGGAACAGTATTATGAGATAAAGAATGCCTTGGCACTGTCGCTATAGGCAAACAGAGCCTTGCACAGGGATAAGAGGGTGCCGCTCTTGTTGTTGCCGTAAGTATCGGCACTGTATTGGAGGGTGGGAGACAGAGGAGTCTCTCCCCCGTAGATCTGTGCGGATACCACAGACCGCAGCTCCGCGGCAAGGAGGGTATCTACCGTAAAGACATAGTAGCCCAGCTGCTCGCTATACAGCTCCGGTGCTCCGAGTTCTCCCGTCTTGGTATTCCCATAGGCATCCACATAGGAAATACGGAGAGTCAGATCCTCCAGCTCTCCACTGTAGCCTGCAGGATGGAATACATACTTGAGAGTTACCTTGGATCCAAGATCCAGGGTCTTCCCTGCCCAGGCAATGGGGGCATTATCCAGATCATCCAGAATTCGGTTGGTATTGCCAAAGGTCACAGCCTCTATGTCGGATAGATACGTCCTGTGGTCCTGCGTCATAAGGGTATCTGCAAGACCGTCTGTTCTGTATGCCTTAAAGAGCTGAGCCTTGGCTCCGTAGCGGAGCAGGTCTGCACACAGCTTCTTCAGGGCTTCAGTGGCACCTGCCTTGTTGAGCTGAGAGTAGGCGTACTGTGCTATGCTGTAGCTGTCTGTGCGGGAGACATAGTCGCGTCCGTCCTTCTCCATATAGAGCTGTGCGGTGACGATATCATTCATATTCACGGCAGTGAGACCTGTGAGAGTGTAGTAATAATAGCTTCCCTTAAGTACAGGCTCTATGGTCACTGTACGGGTGCCGTTCAGCTCATTGCCTTGATAAACGGGGATCCGAACCTCCAAACAGTGGTTTTCATAGTCCTCTAACAAAGAGCTGTGGACAGCGAAGCTCAGAGAAATGTCACTTACCAGATCCAGGGTGTGGTTGAACACAATGGTCTCGTCTGCAACAGGCTCCCTGATCTCCTCCATGCCACAGATACAGGAACCGTCAGTAAAGCTGTGTGCCTCTGCATAGGAGTCTGCACAGTATTTGCAACAGAAGCTGTGAGTGTCTGCTTCCTTTGAGGTCAGCACATAGCTGTGGAAGCAATGTCCCTCCTGCTGCCAGAAGAGAATGGGATAGCCTCCATTGACCATTGCGGTATCCTCTGCGTAGGCATCTCCCAGAACAGGTGCATAGGTTTTCAGCGTATCTGTACTGATCTGGATGGAGCTGATCGCTGTAAGTGCCTTTTGAATTCGCACCAAGCGTAGGGTAGAAGCACTGTAGCAGTTCTCCATCACAGCTCCTGTTACAGAGGCGTGGACAGAGCCGATGAGACCGAAGTAGTTTCCTTGGTTATAGGAATTAAGCAGCTTGGTATGATGTGCATCTGCGGCAAGATAGCCCACCAGACCTGCGGTTTTGGATTGCTTCGATCTGGCGAAGATCTCTCCCGTATTATAGCAGCTCTCAATTACGGAGTCAGGGTTGCTTATCACACCTGCAAGGCCCCCCGTATAGCCGTCTGCATAGACCATTGCCCGATTATAGCAGCCTTTAAGGACGCTTGCCTTCTCCAGACGGGCTGCCAAGGGTGCTGCATAGTTCAAGGCTACCACAATACCGCTGTCAATGCCTAAATGACTGACACTGCCACCGCTTATGATGCCGAAGAGGCCGCCATAGTTTAACCCCTTCTCCCAAACATTCAGATTGCGGATGGAATGTCCGTTTCCGTCAAAGCTTCCGCTGAAAACGTATTTGCCGTCCTCGTCCATACCGCCAATGGGAAGCCAGAGCTCATTTTGCAGATCCAAATCTGCCGTAAGTCTTACGGTTTCTCCTGCAAAGCTATGGCCTTTACGAACCATATAGGACAGTAGACGGAGCTGGTAGGGATCACTGATCAGATACACCCCATTTTCCGAAGGTAAAAGGGTATCTCGATCTCCGTTTTCCCAGGCGAGAACGGGGTAAATGCGATTCTTGGTAAAATAGTCTTCTGCAAAGGCTGTGCCCAGGCTTTTTGCAGATTGTCGAAGCTCTGAGGGGCTGAGCTTGGAAGAGTTGCTTACAAGGATTCCTTGCGGAGTCCTTACGATCTCGGCGGTATCTATGGTATAGCAATGCTCTACCATACCGCTTGCGTCCTCGTGAGCGACCTTTAAAATACCACTGCCGCACAGACCTGCATTGTAGGAATAGGAGATCTGTACATTCAAGGCACCGCTGGAAAGGTATCCTACGAGACCTGCACCGTGATCCTCATTTTGAATATTACCCGTGTTATAGCAGCTTGTGACAAGGCAATCCTTACCGCCGACCATACCGACGATGCCGCCCATAAAGGTCCTTCCGCAAACTGCTGCCTTGTTATAACAGCCACGGATGGTCACGCCGTTATGAATGGCACCTGCGATGCCGCCCACACGGGATTCGCCCAAGACACTTCCGCTTTCGATACCCAGATCAAGGATCGTAGCGTTCTTCACATCTCCAAAGAAGCCCACATAATAGTTTCCTGCGGAAACAGTGAGATTCCGGATACAGTGACCGCCTCCGTCAAAAGTGCCGCTGAACTGGTGGGTTGAGGCTCCGTTTTCTGAGGCATTTCCACCAATGGGGACCCATTCCTCTCCTGCTAAATCAATATCTGCACAGAGCTTAAGGGTCTTATTGCTGAAATCCATTCCCAGCACATTGACGCTGTAGGCAAGAGCGCGGAGATCCCGGGAATCGTGGAGCTCATAGATCCCTTGGTCGTTCGGCTCTATGGCGGTCATAGCCTCACTCTTGTAGGCAAAGACCTGCAAGACAGGATAGCCGCCGTTACGGGCTATATGATCATCGGTGCTAAACGAGCTGCCAAGAGAAGAAGTCTTCCCTTTCAGACCTGCAGCGGATTGGACAGAGCTTCCGCTGAGGGTATAGGCCGTGTCGGAATACACCAGGGGATAGGTGTTGAGGCCGTAGGAATTCTTGATAATAAAGTCTGTTGCGGCTGCGTTGACCTTGCCTACCAGACTTCCTGCGTACTTTGCGGAAATGGTACAGGCTCCGTAGGAGTTGGTGATCCTTGCCCCTGCTGCCTTGCTGGAGTAGTATGCCACAAGACCGCCGGCAGTACCCTCTGTGGTAATATCTGCCCTTGCATAGGAGTTCTCTATAATGGTAGCGGCTGCTATGCCTACCAGACCCCCGGCATTTCCCGTGCCTGTGATCTTTGCTCGGCTGTAGCAATTTCGGATAGTTCCTGTAGCAGAACCTGCCAATCCGCCTACCTGATTGCCGCCCTGTATATTTCCGCTCTCGATACCCAGGTTGCAAATGTTGCCCTTGATGTGTCCGAAGAAGCCTACATGATGATAGCCTGTAGAGATCCGCAGATTGGACACACTGTAGCCCTGTCCGTCAAAGCTCCCTTCGAAGAACTTCCCGGTAGCGTCCGTGGGATTATTGCCTCCAATGGGCAACCATTCGCGAGAGTCCAGATCAATGTCCCTTCCCAAGCGGATGGTCTGCCCCTTAAAGCTCATTGTACCGCTGTTGACCTGATAGGCTAAGAGCCGAAGCTCCGCTGAGGACTTCAGAACCAGATCCTCGGGGAGTCGGGTATCGCACTGCCACTGTAAAACGGGGTAGCCTCCGTTTTCCCATTCGCAGTCATAAATAAAGCCGCTGCCTAAGGCTACTGCGTTCCCCACCAGCTGGGCCTTCGTGACCTTCCCGTTGCCGGAATAGGACTCTAAAGAACTGTTTGAGGTAATATCTGAGGATTTCATGGCTGTGGTAGCGTAGCAGTTGTTAACGGTGATCTTAGAAATGGGATTGGTATCTCCTGTATTATAGAAGCCGATCAAGCCCAGTCTTCCGGAGCTGTCTGTAAGATTGCCCACATGATAGCAGTTCTTTATAGTAGCTGTGGTGCTGCTGGTAAGATAGCCTACAATACCGCCTGCTATGCTGCCGGTATTTTTTACATAAGCGTTGTTATAACAGTTTGTAATGGTGACTGTTCCGCCGAGTCGGGCGACCAAGCCACCGCTGTGGCTGTCAGATGCCAGAACATTGGCACGGTTAAAGCAGTTCTCCACTGTAACGGAGCTGCCGTAGCCAATCAGACCTGCCGTTGCCTTACCCCCATAGACCATACCGCTTTCGATGCCGAAATTCTTGATGGTGCCGCCGTTG
>JAZNYV010000035.1:0-17145 GCA_045594585.1 Faecousia sp.
TATGCCGCTGGTAAGCGGCATGGCGGCAAAGCCGCCAAGAAATAACCTGTAATACTGTTCTTGCCGCCGAAGGCTAAGCAGGATATTCATCCTGCAATAAAATGGTTTTCAAACCATTTTATCAAGAAACAGTATTATCGCCCCCTTCGGTTGCAATAAACCGGAATAATGAAAAATGAATGATGAAGAATCTCGGCTCCGCCGACGAATAAAAAAATGGGTACGATTTGTATGGCGAAGCCATTTTTAAATCCATCCCGAAGGGATACCACAATTATCCAATATTCATCATTCACTCAAATTCCAAAATCGCTCCGACGGAGCGATTTTGGAATTTGATGTATAAACCGAGGTGGGAATGGGGATGCTATGGGTGAGAAAAGTTCCTTACATATATGATCGGCAAGGGGAATACAATGGAGCAGGCTCCTATGTTATGAAGGGTCTACGAAGGAGGACATATGAAGCAACAGGTTGGCTTTTTTATTCTGGTATGTGTTTTGTGTATGGGGATCTTGCTGTTTCCCTACAGGAGGGAAGAGACAGTGCAGGAGCCTGTGGAAGAGGTCTGCTTGGATGAGGGGATCCGGCTGAGGGTCCTTATAGGGGAGCGGACAGCGGATATGCCGTTGTCCTCCTACTTAGCAGGTGTGGTAGGGGCAGAGCTGCCTGAGAGCTTCCCCATGGAGGCGAAGAAGGCACAGGCCGTGGCGGCACGGACCTACGTTCTGCGGCAGGCAAGAGAGGGCAAGCACTCTGAGGCGGATATCTGCACTGACAGCTCCTGCTGTCAGGCCTGGACCCCGGACCCGGATCCTCAAGCAGAGCAAGCGGTCCGTGAAACAGACGGTCTCGTCCTGGTATATGGAGAGGATTTGATCGAGGCTACCTATTTCTCCTGCTCCGGGGGACGGACGGAGACGGCGGCTGCGGTGTGGGGCAGCCACATCCCCTACCTACAGGCAGTGGACAGTCCCGGGGAGGAGGATGCACCCCGTTTCCGGGAGGAGATCGTCTTAAGTGCAGAGGACTTTGCCGCCCGATTACAGACCTTAGAGCCTGCCTTCCTCCCGGTTGGCGGGGCACCTCAGTGGTTCGGTGAGATCCGCTATACTCCGGGAGACGGGGTAGAGTCTGTGGAGATCGGGGGGATCCTGTTCCGCGGGACGGAGCTGCGGAAGCTGTTGGGCCTCCGCTCCACCAATATCCGCTTCTCCGTTACAGAGGACACAGTGACCATCAGCACCCTGGGCTACGGTCATAGGGTGGGCTTGAGCCAGTACGGGGCCAGAGCCATGGCCCTGGAGGGAAAGGACTTTGTACAGATCCTCAGCCACTATTACAGAAGTACAAAAATAAAACGCCTCTCCATAGCCGGAGAGGCGTAATATTTGTACAAATCCGTGGCTTAGCCTGCGGTGAACAGCAGGGAAACGAAGAGAGTGACCAGAACGAAAGCTGCAGCGACCCACTTGGTGATGCGAGCCAGCTTGGCGTCCAGGGTGTTGCCCTTATTCTTGCCCATGTAGCTGTCGGAGTTGCCTGCCAGTGCGCCCAGACCACTCTCCTTGCCGGACTGGAGAGTGATGATAACGATCAGTGCAACAGCGGACAGAAGCTGCATACCCATAAGAATGTACTTCAGAATTTCCATAATATCCTCCTGTGAAACCGCTCTTACGGCAAGCGGTATGCCGGAATCTTACACAGTATAAAGAATAATATCATAATTATTGGATTATTTCAAGCCTTTTTTTGAAAAAACTCCAATTATTTTGTCACCCAGGTGTTTGTGGCGGCACAAGTCAGGTAAGCGTTGATGAAGCCGTCAATATCTCCGTCCATAACAGCGTTGATATTTGTCATTTCGTGCCCTGTACGGGTGTCCTTGGCAAGGGTATAGGGCATGAAAACGTAGGAGCGGATCTGGCTGCCCCACTCGATCTTCTGCTGGACGCCCTTGATGTCGGAGATCTTCTCCAGGTGCTCTCTCTCCTTGATCTCTACCAGCTTGGAGCGGAGCATACGCATACAGGCCTCACGGTTCTGGAACTGGTCACGCTGGGTCTGACAGGCGACCACGATGCCCGTAGGCTTGTGGGTCAGACGAACAGCGGAGGAGGTCTTGTTGATGTGCTGGCCGCCTGCACCGGAGGAACGGTAGACCTGCATCTCGATGTCCTCGGGGCGGATCTCCACCTCAACATTGTCGTCGATCTCGGGAATGACCTCTACGGCAGAGAAGGAGGTGTGTCTGCGGCCTGCGGCATCGAAGGGGGACACACGGACCAGGCGGTGAACACCGGCCTCGCCCTTGAGGAAGCCGTAGGCATTGGGACCCTCGATCATGATGTCTGCAGACTTGAGGCCTGCCTCATCTCCGTCCAGGTAGTCCAGGATCTTGTAGGTGTAGCCGTGGGCCTCTGCCCAACGGGTATACATACGGTAGAGCATATAGCACCAGTCCTGTGCCTCGGTACCGCCTGCACCTGCGTGGAAGGACAGGAGGGCATTGTTGCTGTCGTACTCCCCGGTGAGGAGGGTCTCTAAACGGGCTGCCTCCATAGAGCTCTCCAGCTTCTCGTAGCCGGCAACGAGCTCCTCCAGCATGGAATCGTCGTTCTCCTCCAGGGCCATCTCGCAGATGGTCATTAGGTCATCCCAGGAGGAGGTCATGCCGTAGTACTTGTCACGCTTGGTCTCCAGGACCTTGGTACGCATAACAGCCTTCTGAGAACGGGAGGGATCATCCCAGAAGCCGGGGGACTCTGCCATAGCGTGGAGCCGTTCCAGCTCATCTAACAGGCTCTGCGGCAGGAAGGCCGCACGGAGCTCCTCCAGCTTGGGCTGCAGATCGTTTAATTTTACCTTATATTCTTCAAATTGGATCATAACAATTACTCCATCACAAAATTTTCCTTATACAGTATACCCGAAAGAAGCCTTAATGTAAAGGGGAATTTTCCATATTTCCGAGAAAAAACAAATTTTCCCCGGGAACAACGGTATTGACCCATTCCGAGCTTTGTGATAAAATGAGGAAAAAAAAGGGAGGATAGGGTATGAAGAAGGGAATTGTGCTCATGACGCTCCTTGCTCTGCTGTGGGGCCTGTGGGGCTGTGGGCAGGAGGAATATGTAGGTATGTATCAGGGCGTCTACGTAGAGACAGACGGAAAGGTCTATCCCATAGAGGACTACTTCAATGGGGAAAACTACCTGGAGCTAAAGCCCCGCGGCAAGGCCTTCATGATGACGGGAACCACGGCTCACGAGCTGACCTGGGAGGTCCGTGAGGGGGAGATCACCTTCGAGGAGGACGGTGATCCCTTCTACGGCTATATCCGAGACGGAGTCATCTCCTTCGATTATATGGGCTGGGGGGTAGAGATCACCTTTGCCATGGAGGGAGCACAGGTTCCCGAGACCACTGTAGAGGATCCTGCCGCTTACGAGGCGGCGGTCAATGCAGTCCGTCCTTACTGGAACGGGGACTGGTACGGCTGGTGGTATATCTCCCAGGCGACGGGAGCCTATGTGGACAAGCAGATGCAGATCAACGACTGTGCTGCCAGGATCGAGCTGGATGACACTGCCCGCGGTCCCATTAAGATCTGGGACCTGGAGCATCCCTACGACACCCCCCTTGCAGAGGGGATCCTCCGTGTAGATCCCGAGAACGGCATGGAGAACGTAGGCATTGCCATGTCGGGACAGGGGACCTTTTTGGGACAGCCTGTTCTGTCCGGGGATTGGCTCATTGATCCCTCTACTGCCGATTATGAGAATCTTTTAGAGATCTACGGCTATTACAGCGATGACAAGGGGGATTTCTTCTATACCCTGTATCTGCGGCCCTGGGGCCAGGGCTGGGAGGATGTGCTGGAGGCGGCGGATCCCTCTAAGGCTCCTGCAGAGCTGCCTATATACTACAGCCTGTACTTAGAGGCTCTGGCAACAGATACCTCTCCCGAGGATTTCTTTACGTAAAATTTCAGGTGTTTACGGAATATTTACAAAATTTGCTTGACTTTCCGCAAAAATCGGGTATTATATATACAGTTAGCACTCCACCATTTTGAGTGCTAAGAATTTTTGAACAAAGATGGGCCTGTCCCATCCCAACAATACTGGAGGTAATGAATTATGAAACTGACTCCCCTTGCCGACCGTGTTCTGCTGAAGCCCGTTGAGGCTATGGAAACCACCGCATCCGGCATCATCCTGTCCACTTCCACCAAGGAAAAGCCTGTGATCTCTCAGGTCATTGCTGTAGGCCCCGGCGGCCTCGTAGACGGCAACCAGGTGGATATGGTAGTCAAGGTCGGCGACAAGGTCGTCGTGGCCAAGTACGCCGGCACCGAGGTCAAGCTGGATGACCAGGAGTATTCCATCGTCCGTCAGTCTGACATTCTGGCAATCGTAGAATAATCAGGTAGAATAATTAGGAGGAAATTGAATTATGGCAAAAATGATCGAATACGGCGAGAACGCCCGTAAGAAGCTGCAGAACGGCATTGACTGCCTTGCAAATACCGTTAAGGTCACCCTGGGACCCAAGGGCCGCAACGTTGTCCTGGGCAAGAAGTACGGTGCTCCCCTTATCACCAATGACGGTGTTACCATCGCCAAGGAGATCGAGCTGGAGGACGCTTTCGAGAACATGGGTGCACAGCTGGTCCGTGAGGTCGCTACCAAGACCAACGACGTAGCAGGCGACGGCACCACTACCGCCACCGTTCTGGCACAGGCCATCGTCCGTGAGGGTTTGAAGAACCTGTCTGCAGGTGCCAACCCCATGGTCATGCGTAAGGGTATGCAGAAGGCTGTTGACACCGCAGTTGCCGCCATCAAGGCCAATTCCGAGGCTGTTAAGGGCAGCGAGGATATCGCCCGTGTAGGCACCGTTTCCTCCGGCGACGAGGAGATCGGCAAGCTCATTGCAGAGGCTATGGAAAAGGTCACTGCTTCCGGCGTCATTACCATCGAGGAGTCTAAGACTGCCGAGACCGGCCTGGACGTTGTTGAGGGTATGCAGTTCGACCGTGGCTATATCTCCCCCTACATGGTCACCGACACCGACAAGATGGAAGCCGTCATTGACGATCCCTATATCCTGATCACCGACAAGAAGATCTCCTCCATTCAGGACATCCTGCCCATTCTGGAGCAGATCGTTAAGGGTGGCCAGAAGCTGGTCATCATTGCCGAGGACGTAGAGGGCGATGCCCTGTCTACCCTCCTGGTCAACCGTCTCCGCGGCAGCTTCAACTGCGTCTGCGTCAAGGCTCCCGGCTTCGGCGACCGCCGCAAGGAAATGCTCCGAGACATCGCTGTTCTCACCGGCGGCACCTATTTTGCTTCCGAGCTGAATATGAACCTGCCCGATGCACAGCTCTATGACCTGGGTCGTGCCCGTCAAATGAAGGTCAACAAGGACACCACCGTTATCGTTGACGGCTGCGGTGATCCCAATGCTATCCGGGCTCGTATCCACGAGATCAAGGCCTCTATCGCTGTGACTACCTCCGACTACGACCGCGAGAAGCTCCAGGAGCGTCTGGCTAAGCTGTCCGGCGGTGTTGCTGTCATCCGCGTAGGTGCACAGACCGAGGTCGCTATGAAGGAGCAGAAGCTCCGTGTTGAGGATGCCCTCAATGCTACCCGTGCCGCTGTAGAAGAAGGCATCGTAGCAGGCGGCGGTACCGCTTACGTTAACGCCATTCCTGCCGTAGAGGCTCTCCTTGAGACCCTCAGCGGCGACGAGAAGACCGGTGCAGCCATTATTGCCAAGGCTCTCCAGGCCCCCATCCGTCAGATCGCAGAGAACGCCGGTGTTGACGGCTCCGTTGTCTACGAGCGGATCAAGAACAGCGACAAGGTAGGCTACGGCTACAACGCATACTCCGACGAGTACTGCGACATGATCCCCACGGGCATCGTAGATCCCACCAAGGTCACTCGCTCCGCACTGGAGAATGCAGCCAGCATCTGCGCCTGCATCCTGACTACCGAATCCCTGGTAGTTGATAAGCCCGATCCCGCCGCCGACGCAGCAGCCGCTGCAGCCGCAGGCGGCATGGGCGGAATGTATTAAGGTCATTCCCGAGAACGTGTATCGGGGCTGTCTCAACAATGCTGTTGAGACAGCCCTAACTTCCTATTTATCGCTCTTTCGAGCGATTTGGAATGAATATTGAATAGTGAATAATGAATAATTGTGGTCCCTCCGGGATGGATTTAAAATAATGGCTTTGCCATACAAATCGTACTTATTTTTTAATTTTTCGGCGAAGCCGATACCGAAATGATTCATTCTTCATCATTCAGCATTCATTTTTCATGATTCCGATTTATTGCGACCGAAGGGAGAGATAAATTGGAATTTGCAGATGGAATTTTGGGAAAGGAGGGGGACTATGGCGAATAACTCCAATAAGACCGGGGGAGACGGGATCGCGTGGTTACTGCTCCTGGTTTGCTTGGGAGTGGTAGGCTTTACGGTCTACAAGTCCGGGGGCTTTTCCTCAGACGGCTCCGGGAAGTCGGTATTCCTAACCTTGGAGGATATCAAGGAGGAACAGGGAGAGAACCTGTTCGGCTTTGGCAGGGAGACAGAGGACGAGGAGACGACGGAAGCAAAGTCCTCCTTCTTAGGGATCTTTGCCACGGAGCCCCCTGCTACAGAGCCCTCGACTACAGAACCACCTGGTACGGAGCCCCTTGCCACTGAGGCCACGGAGGTTGCCAGTTTCTTTTCCAAGGAGGATCCCCTTTTGATCCTGGTCAACAGGGACCATGAATACCTGGGAGAGGCTCCCGAAGTAAAGCAGTGGAAAACGGGAGGCATTTCCGTTTCTGTAGAGGCCTATGATGCGCTGGCAGCCATGCTGGATGCAGGACAGCAGCAGGGACTCCGCTTCGTAGTCTGCTCCGGCTACCGTTCCCGAGAGATTCAGGAACAGCTATTCCAAGAGGATCTGAACCGCTACATGAATCGGGGTATGGATTATGAGGCGGCCTGGACAGCCACCGCCAAATATACCATGCCCCCCGGATACAGTGAGCACTGCACCGGCTTGGCAGTGGATATCGTTGCCCGATCCAATCAGAATTTGGACAGCTCCCAGGAGAGCACTGCCGAGAACCGTTGGCTCCGGGAGCATTGCTGGGAATACGGCTTCATCCTCCGCTATCCAAAGGACAAGAGTGACATTACCGGCATCTCCTACGAATCCTGGCACTTCCGCTACGTAGGCAAGGAAGCTGCCAAATACATCACCGAAAACAACCTGACCCTGGAAGAATTCCACAACCAAACATAAACCCAAGGATCCCTCCGAGCCACAGCCCGGAGGGATCCTTTTTACAATAAATGAATAACGAATAATGAATATTGAATAATTGTGGTCCCTTCGGGATGGATTTAAAATAATGGCTCTGCCATACAAATCGCACCCAAATACAAGGGGCGGAGCCCATATTTTAATTCTCGGCGGAGCCGACACCGAAATGATTCATTCTTCATCATTCAATATTCATTATTCCGATTTATTGCGACCGAAGGGAGCGATAAATCGGAATTTGGACACAAGGGACTTGCTGCTTGTGTGGGGGTGTGGATTATTCCCAGGGGAGGGAGAGGTAGTAGGGCTGGTCCACGCCGTTTTCCAGGCTGGAACAGTAGATGTAGCGGACGATGTTGCTCTCATCATTATAGGCGAATATGTAGTGGTCATAATTGTCTGTCACCGGCTGAAAGGGTTCCATCCAAGTGTAGAGGATCAGACACCGATAATCGCCGTAAGTCATTTCCTTATAGTCGTAACCGTCACGGTGTTCGGCAAAGAGGTGGTGGACACGCTTTACTTCTTCTGCATACGCCTCTTCCTCTAAGGACCATTGGGCAAAAATGTCGTAGGTATAGTCAAAGCCCGAAATATACCGATAATAGTACTGTGCATCCTCTAAATAGACGGCTTTGAAATGACCGTCCGGCTGCTCTACGTTAATAAAGTAATGGGGCCAGGCAGGGAAAAGTCTGTGGAAAATGACACTCCTGTCGGCAATACATTGGGCATCCAGATCCAAATAATATTTAAAATCCCTTGTTTCGGACATGAAGCTTAATCCTAAGGTGAATAATGGTGCCAGGAAGCTGTGGAAGATCTCCATATAGCTGTCCATGGTGATATAACCGATTTGAGCCTCGTAATAGAGATCGCCCATGGTATTCATGGTAAGCCAGGGTTCTTTACAGGGGGCCTCTGTTGAGACAGAGATCCGATACATAAGCTCCGTCAGCTTGTCCATGGTCATACCCTCTTTCTCATACAAGTGGCGGAGAAAATCCAGCACAAGAAAAAACACCCTGCTATGCTCGATCTGTTCCTTTGGCACAGAGAGAATAAAGCTGTTTAATAGGGTGAGGGCTGCCCTTCTGTGTAGGGGTAGAGACAACATTTGTACAGAGCCTTCTCTTGAAAAAGTATACGCAATTCACTGTACTTTTCAACTTTCCGCTTTCAACTTGATCTAACAGATTGATAAATCAGAATTTAGGTTATCACCGATGGCTAACTTATGGAGAAATCGTACTACAGGTGCTTTTTGAGGCGGAGGAAGGAGGTGCGGGGGGTTGCGATATAGGTTTTGGCAGAGAGTTTGCACAGGGGAGTGCCCTTGGGGTCTGTTAGGATAAGCTCATCCTTGTGTAGAGTGAGCTTTCGTTCCTCTGTTATGCGGCAGGTCTCCTCTTGGTGAGAAAGGAGAGCGTAGATCCCCTCCAGGAGGCGGTACTCCTCCGGGGAGGAAATGACGAACAGCTCATAGGAGGCTCTGCAGTGCTCCAGCAGAAATTTGTTGGTAAAGAGAGGCTTCCCTCTGGCAGTGTCCCGGATCAGGATCCTGTGGGGCAGGATAGTCCACTCTTCTATGGTATAATAGAGGTAAGGCTCCCCGGGATCTGTCTCCTTCCGCATTGTAACGGGAATGGTCCTCCGCTCTACCTGTTGTGCAGCTACGACCCGTCCTATACGGAGGATGCAGGGGATGTCCTCCTCGTCCCGTTCGTGTAGGGCAATGTATGCAACAGTGTGCTCCGACCTCAGGAACCGTGCAGGGACATAGTAGCAGTTGTTCTTCAGATTGTAACGAAGCTGCTCCCGACTCCGCACAGTGCCTACCATGGCGTTCCGTGCAGACCAATCCACCTGCCCCGTATCCTGCGGAACAGGCGGCATGGCTTGGGCATGGAGGGGAGGACTCTGCCGCTTTCCGAAAGGACGCCCGTGAAAAAGTCGGGACAGAAGCACCAGGAAGCGGCGTAGGACCTCATAGATCGGGGAATTCCTCCCGGATGGTATCATAGTCAAGCACACCTTTTCTGCACATTATATTTTAGAGGGCTTCCCTTGTGCTAAGGTCAAGATCCACTGCATTTTCGATCCGTTTCAGAACATGATCCTCCGAGATCTTGTCGTAAAGCATACTAAAAAAGCTCATTTGTTTACCATTTCCTGTCCGAAGCATAAAGACACCCTTTCTTGTCTTTATGCTTCTATTATAATGTCTGCTGAATAGGTCGCTGCTGCATACTCGTAAGACTTTAAGAGGGTTCACGCAACCCGTCCCCTGTCCTGTAACCTCTCCAGTACACATCCATCCTCAAAGCTATGCTAATGTCTACTGAACAAGTAGGTATTTTTCATTCGTCTCGTCATGGAGGCAGAGCAGATTAGCGAACCAGCAAAGGAGCAGCAAAAGGGCAGACAGTGCCCTGCGTTGATTCAGCACCAAAACTGACATGGCAATGACGTGCTCGGCGGCCTCTTGCAGTTTTGCCGTGACCAAGCCCATTCCGCATTTCTGTTTTGACAAACCGAATCTTCGCTCTACTTCGACTCTTTCACATTCATCCTTGTAGTCTTGTTCTTTGTCCCGAATTTCGTTCTTTTTGGGTCTTCCCAACGCAGGACCGGAAAGTCGGATGCCGTGTTCCTTGCAGTATCGCAGATTATCACGGTTCCGGTATATCTTATCAGCTAAAACTCGACTCGGATAATGACCTTCCCGAACCTGGAACGCCTCAATCATTTCTTGAAGCCTTGTTGCTTCGTTATAAGCATCAAAGGAATGGTATTCCAACCCTGTCCATCACTATAGCGATACATGACATTCCCTCCAAATGCTGAGATCATTTGTTATCTCAACACACAGAAACCCCCGTCATTTTGAAGAAAGGAGATCGATATTTCCCTACGAAGAGGTGCGTTGCTTATGCTATAGTTGGGTCAGTTGGACAGAAAGTAGGCCTTGGCACTGTCGGAGTATGCAAAGAGTGCTTTACAGAGGGTCAGGAGGCTCCCTGTCTTTCCGTTGCCATAGGTGTCGGGGCTATAGCGTAGAGTTCCGGAGACGGGAGTATCCCCTGCATAGATCTGTGCGGATATGACTGTGCGAAGCTCCGGGGCCAGGAGAGTATCCAGTGTGAAGGCATAATAGCCCAGAGCCTCCACATATTCCTCGGCACCGGATAGTGCAAGAGTCTTGGTCCCACCCTCAACATCCTCGTAGGAAATACAGAGGGTGAGGTCGGACAGGTTCCCGGTATATGCCGCCGGGTTGAATACGAGCTTTAATTCCACCTTGGACTCCAGGTTCAGAACCTTGCCTGCCCAGGAAATGGGGGCATTCGGAAGGTCCGGCATCACTGTGTTGGTATTTCCGAAGGTCACCGCCTCCAAATCAGACAGATAGCCTCTATGTACATCGGTCATTGCTCCATCTGCAAGGGCATCTGTGCGATAGCCCTTAAAGACCTGAGCCTTGGAGCCGTAGCGGAGAAGCTCTGCACAGAGGATCTTTAGGCTCTCTGCTGTGGTAGGCTTGTCCAACTGGGAGTAGGCATAGGCTGCAATGCTGTAGGTATCTGTAGGAGAGCAGTATTCCTGTCCATTCTTGGTGCCACGGAGAGTTGCTGTCAGGCTGTCATTGATCCGCACTGCGGTCATACCGTTTAAGGGGAAGTAGTAGAAGATCCCTCTGAGCTCAGGACGAAGGATCACAGTTTCCTCTCCCGTAAGGACATTGCCCTCATAGACAGGGAGGGTGACCTCTACGCACACAGTATCCATATCGAAGCCCTCTAAATTGGTTGCAAGGACAGCGTAATAAAGGGTAATATCACTGGCAAGGTTCAGGGAGTGATTAAGTCCGAGCCTTCCATCCTCAGTGGGCTCACCGGGCTCTCTTGCACCGCAGATACAGACTCCCTCTGTAAAGCTGTGTGCCTCGGTCTGAGTCTTGTTGCAACGGCTGCAGGTTGCCCTGTGATTCTCCCCCAGATCTGTATATTCCATGTTATGTCCCAGGCGGGGCAGGATCTGCTGCTCGGTCAGAGTTATGCCACAGACACTGCATTTCTCCCAATCGGACAGGCCGGAGGCGGTACAGGTTGCAGGCTGGCCGGGGACGATCTCGGGACTGTGGCCCAAAGGAGGCGTCTGCTCGGGAGCTGTCAGGACAGCACCGCAGACAACGCACCTGCTCCCTTCGGTCATGCCCGTTGCGGTACAGGTGGCAGGGATCGCCGGAATGGTCTCGGGTGTATGCTCTGTCACAGACACAGCCTCCAAATAGCTGTAGCCACAAGCACAGTAGTACGCCTTCTGCCCCTCTGTTGTACAGGTGGAGGGCCTTATGACCTTCTCTGTATAGCTATGGGCTGTGGCAGCAAAGGATGGGTAAACCGTCATAGCTCCTTGGATATTGGTCAGATCTGCAGTCTTACCCAGCTTATCTACCCACCCTGCAAAGGTGTAGTGTTTGGCTTCGTCATATGCCTTAAGGGGGGTAGCTCCGCTGTATACAGCCGTATCCCCCGGGGCAACACGGGCTTCTTCCAGAACGGAGCCATCCTCGCTGCAGAAGGTGACGGTGTAACCGATGGGAGGTACGGTCCCCTCCTGTCCCACATAGATGTAGTCGATGGTGAGAGTGCCGGAGCCCTTGGTTGCAGACTTAATGCCACGGAAACGGAAACCAAGGGTACTGATGCAATCTGCCGAGGTAAATTCCTCTGTGAGTGCAAAATTTACGGTAATATACTCCTCGGTCTTAAATTCGTAGGTGGGGACTACATCATAGGTGCCACGCTCTACGGTTCCGTCTGTGGTGCGATCATAGA
This sequence comes from Faecousia sp., assembly GCA_045594585.1. Classification (GTDB taxonomy): domain Bacteria; phylum Bacillota; class Clostridia; order Oscillospirales; family Oscillospiraceae; genus JAZOXB01. The sequence goes on from JAZNYV010000035.1 coordinate 12,187, forward strand.
CTAAGACGATATCTGTGGGTATTTCCTCCCCTGCTCTGATCACACCGTCACTGAGCTTGAAGCGAACCTGCACATAGTCCCCTGCCTGAGGCTCATAGCCTAAGCCGTGGAAGGTCTTATTGGCCCGCTCTACAAAGACACCGGGAATGCCGGTGGTTGCGATCCAGGGGCCTAAATTGCCATTGTTGGTCCCTGCGGCATTGGTCTCTGCCACAGCAACCTTCAAGACACCTGTCTCATTGTGGATCTCACGCTCGTTATAGACCTGAACCTCTGAATTGGTCTCGGAGGTTGCCCAGAAGGGGTTGTCCCGGCGGTCGAAGTTTGTATAGTTGTACCGCTCATGATCGTACCGCTTACGATCCTCCTGCGTGTCTGTAAAGTCGAAGAAAAGGAAATTCTCTTCCTCATCCACGGGAGCATCTGCCTCCGGTCCAATGTAAATATAATCTATAGTAATGGAGCTGGGCTTGGCGGGGTCAATGGGAACCAGATTCATGAAGGCAGGACGGAGACCTGTCACAGAGGTACAACTGTTAAGGGGCTGAGTCGGTGCGTTACTGCCTGTAAGGGTGGAAATTTCTTCCACTGTAAATATGGGCAGAGTCATGGTCATATACTTTCCGTCGGAAACGAAGTCTGCTCCAAGGAAGCCATCTCTGTCACGGGTGTAGATATTCTCCGTTCCGTTATTGTAATAGTAGAACATACGGAAGTAGGGCTCCTGCTCCTCCCAAGCCTTTAGATTGTCCATCTTAAAGCGGAGCTGCACCACCTCTGCATCCTTGGCATTGTAGTTCAGAGGGGTATTCCCTTCTGCATAGGGGCGAATAGACAGATTCCGACGGACAGAGTCATTGGTCTTGGAATAGATCTGCAGAGTGCCTGCCTTGGTATCCACATACCCGGTGGTAGGATCGTTCACCTTGTTGGTATAATGGTATTCGATGAAGGCCCAACGGGAGGCACCGTCGAAATTGATCTCCTTGTACTGAGGCTGATTCTTATAACGCAGGCGGGCAGCCTCGTCGTCATTGAAATCGAAGAACAGGGACTTGGAGTCCGGATCCTTGGCAGGATCCTTTACATGGACAGTGGTGGTACCCAGCTCCAGGATGGTGCCGGAGGCATTCTTGTACTTGATGGCAACGACATAGTCCCCGGGAGTGCCGCTCTTGTAGCCGTTGGGGAATTCCAACCAGTAGGTGCCGGCCTTCTGTCCCTGCCAGCCGTCATAGAAGATCTCTCCCGTACCGGCGGAATTTTGGAAGCGGTAGCGAACACGGAGATCTGCGCTGATGAGGCCGATCAGGTCATTCTGAGGCGTACCCTTATAGACAGTGTAATCCTTATGTCCCGTCCAGTACAGGAGCATAGTATCGGGAGTGTCGTTATAGGCATAGATCCGGTGGCGGAAGTAAGAAAGGTTCCCTGTGACCACAGACTTATCCAGCTTACCGGAGCCCCAGCCTGTATTGTTGTTGCCGTCACGATAGACGGGATAGTACTTGCCGCTGGTATAGCCGTAGCGATAGATGAGGAAGTAGCCACCGGAGAGAAGGTCAATGAAAATGGGCTTGGAGGCAGTTTCCATCATGTTTGTAAAGGCTGTCCAGGATTCAAACATACCCGTTGCAGCATAGGTATCCCCGTTGGCCACTGCCAGGTAGCGGCCCTTGGTGGGGCTGCCCCAATAGCCTCCCGTACCCTTGTAGATGGGAACGGTGCCGGAGTAAGTGGTACCGGAGGTAGCTGCTTCACTGAGGCTGCCGGTGGTGCTGTGGCTCATAAGCCAGTTGACGCCCCGTCTCTGAGAGTCGGCAAAGTAGAACTCATCATTATCCGTGTGGAAGGCAGGGACAGCGTTCCCTGCGGTGCCGGTAACTGCATCGTAGAACAGGGGCTTGTCCAGCTTGTCGTCTACGATGACATAGGTGTTCTCCTGGGAGGTCAGGGTAGTGACACGGTTGTAGCGGTAGTATTTCTCCGGATCCTCAGTGGGAGCAGAGCTGCCGTCATAGTAATTGCCCTCCTCCACATCATAGGTGCGGGCAGACCAGGCAATAAAGTCCACTGTATCAAAGACCTTGTTGTAGAAGATCCCCTCATCAGCAGCATAGCCTACGGTCCTCTCGCCGCAATAGTACATAGTACCTGCATAGGGCTTCCAAGCGGCATTGTTGTCATAAACATCCTCTCGGTTGCGAATGGCAGATTCTGCCTGGTTAATGAAGGAAATGGCAGGTGCAACGGTCTTGACCAGGGTGGTGTGATTGTCGAAAGCATGGTGAGGGATCTGAAGGAGATCGGACTTCAGGTCTGCAGCAGGATATCTGGCCATCAGAACTGCATCTGCCTTCTCAAGGTCCCCTGTCAGGAGCATAGTCTTGCCGTCAAAGGTCATACGGAGAACTGTAGATCCATTATTCTCCTCGGTGTAATTGCCTAAGCAAGAGGCATCATTGAGAATCAGCTTGTTGCTGCTGTTGGGCTTATAACGATCCTCTACGGTATAAAGAACATCGAACTTAACACCCGCAATGTCAAAGGTCTCCCCCGTGTGCTGCTTATAGTACTTGGCATTGGGGAAGAGGCGGGCCACACGGCGCACATACTTCTGAGAAGCCCCCTCAATGTCGAAGTTGTACATAATGTTCAGGAGCTCAACCTCCGTATTATACTTGTGGAGGAATCTGGGGAAGCCTGCACAGTGGTCAAAGTGGAGGTGACTAATGAACCAGGTATTGATGATGATCTTCTCATCCTCGGGCACTCCGGTGATGCTCCGCATAAAGGCATAAAGCTGTTCGCAAGCCCGGTCGCTCATCTGATAATAGGTACCTCCGTCTACCACAAAGAGGCTATTGTCCGGCATCTTGACGATGAACATGGAGCCGGAATTGCTGCGGTTCTCTGTAGCATAGTCACTGGTATTCTTGAAGCCGTCGGTGGAGGCGGTAAGGGAGTACATATAGACCTCTGTGCGGCCGTTGCCGTTGTGACGGTCAGGGCTCTCGTACTTGAACTTCCGCAGAGTATCCACATGGGTATCTACGATAATGCGGACCTCCTTGGTAGCAGGTGTCCAGTAGGTGTACAGAGCATAGGTCCCATCGGGAGACAGGAATTTATAGTGGCGGTTATTGGTACTCTGCTGGCTGGCCCAGCCTACGGAGCCAAGGTTCACGTAGCCCTTTTCCTTCAGCAGGTCACGGTAGGCACTGTACTGGGAGGAGGAGGTGCCGGTAACGATCTGCATCTTGGATTCTGCACCGGTATCTCCCAAGGCCGTTCCCAAGCCGCCGTCATAGATCATCCAGCTTGAGGATGTGCCTCCGGAATAAGCAGGGACGGAAATGGAGGAAACAGATACGGCCTTGGTAGCAGGCCTTTCCTCCGCCCTTGCAGCCGGTAAGGGGAGCAGAGGCAGGAGCATCACCAGGGCCAAAAGAAATGCAAGGAATCGATTCCGCTTTGTCATATGTTTTTCCTCCTAAGTATATATCTTCTCCCTCCAGTATATCATAGCTTCCGGATAATAGCAACCATTTCCACTTACCATAGGTAACGCTTTGATTCATAAACATCCGAAATATTCTTGAAATATTCATATTTGTTGGCTCTTAGTTGCTGCAGACACTTTGGTCGTCCTGCAAAAGAACCTGCACTCATGATGAAGCTGTGCTTTTTACAGTATTTGTACAACCTTTCGGACGAAAAGGTCATGGAGGAAGCTGCGTTGAATTTGGCTTTTCTCTATTTTCCGGGTCTCAACCCGGAGGATACCTTACCTCACCCCAGCCTGCTGGCTAAGTTCCGTACACAGCGGCTGAAGGATGTAACATTGGACGAGGTGATTCAGGAGATCATCCGCCAATGTATCCAAAAAGGACTGCTCAACGGAAAGGGCTTGTCCGTTGATACAACCCACATTGAAGCCAACTGTAGTTCTGTTTCATGGGAAATCACACAGTCAGCTGTAAGAAAACATGCTGCAACAAACCTGAACGAGGAAAAGTATATGACCAATTAGTCTATCATTTCGACAAAGAGCAATGCAAAAATTGCCCTCATAGAGATACCTGTATCGGGAAAAAGAATCAAAAAGCTCGGACCTTAAAAGTTGCCGCTTCCGCTCCCATGTTCTATAAGCTGAGCCAAGAACAGAAGCAGCCCCGTTTCCAGGAGAAGTACAAGAAGCGTGCTGCTCAAGAGTGGAAGAACGCAGAGATGAAGCACTTCCACGGAATGGTCCGTGCTCGAGGGTGGGGACAGAGAAGCATACGAATACAAGTGAAGCTAACCGCGATTGCCGTAAATTTGAAACGGATCGCGGCACTTCTGCATACCCAAAAGCTAAAAACAGCCGGAATATGTGCCCTCCCGGCCCCCAAAGCAGGGGGAATGGGCATAAAATCCATGATCTTCCTGCCCATATGGAGCCGAAATCTATGCACAGCCCCCTGCTCCTAAAATACCCCCACTCTTTCAGTGGTCTTGAACATCCATGCACGAGTTGCACACACGCTCCATGAACCCTTGATTTTATGCTATACTGTAAGTGCGGGGCGAGACCGAGGGACGGTTTGTTGCAGCAAAGCACACCTGATAGAACACGGTTCGGCTTCCTTTGAGCACACATGCTTGACTTTAATGTCGTACGCAAAACTTTTTATCTTCAGGAAGCCGCCCCCGCATCTTACAGTATAGGGGGTACGCTATGGATGTTTTAATGGAATGTTGTTGCGGTTTAGATGTGCACCGTGACATGGTGGAAGCCTGTATTATTAAGGGCATGTTGGAAACACCCCAAATAATACGGGAACAGTTCAAAACCACCAGACAGGAATTGATTCGTTTAACGAAATGGCTCGTTGAAAACGAATGCTATCACATCGCAGAAGATTTTGCAATTACTGTTAAAGAGAATCCATGAAGATAATGCTAACCTCAAGGAAG
>JAZNYV010000036.1:0-8866 GCA_045594585.1 Faecousia sp.
GGTGATACAGTCCGGATTCTCGATGGTCCTTTGAGTTCCTTCACCGGTGTTGTGGAGAACATTGAGGTCGAAAAGAATACGGTCAGCGTAGTGGTTTCTATGTTCGGCCGTGAGACTCCCGTCGAGTTTGAGCTCGATGAAGTGGAAGTCGCATCCCAATAACGCATCGGGCCGGTTATCCGGTCAGAACGTGGGAGGGGCTTTGCCCCGCAAGAAATGCACATAGTGCATCATACCACATTTTATTCAGGAGGTGCTTATTATGGCACAGAAAGTTACTGGCATTATTAAGCTTCAGATCAACGCCGCAAAGGCTACCGCTTCTCCCCCTGTCGGCCCCGCTCTGGGTCAGCACGGTGTGAATATTGCGGCATTTATCAAGGAATTCAACGCCCGTACCCAGGCTATGGAAGGCTACAAGATTCCTGTTGTTATCACTGTTTACGCAGACCGCAGCTTCACCTTTATCACCAAGACCCCTCCGACTCCCCTGCTGGTCATGAAGGCCATCGGTCTGGAGAAGGGTTCCGGCGTTCCCAACAAGCAGAAGGTTGGCACCATCACCAAGGCTCAGATCACCGAGATCGCCAAGACCAAGCTGCCTGACCTGAACGTCAACTCTCTCGAGGCTGCAGAGAGCCAGGTTGCCGGCACTTGCCGCTCCATGGGCGTCACCGTAGTAGACTAATTACTTTTCTGTCCGGGAACTTGCCCGGAAATGTGGGAGGATTTTTCCGCATCACCACTATAAGGAGGATTAACAAAGTGTTTAGAGGCAAAAAGTATAAGGAGAGCGCGAAGCTGATCGACCGCTCTGTTCAGTATGATCCCGCCGAGGCCCTGGATCTGGTTGTGAAGGGTGCTTCCGCAAAGTTCGACGAGACCGTCGAGCTGCACATCAAGCTGGGCGTTGACTCCCGTCACGCTGACCAGCAGGTCCGTGGCGCAGTCGTTCTGCCCACCGGTACCGGTAAGACCCGTCGTGTTCTGGTTTTCACCAAGGACGCTAAGGTTGAGGAAGCCACGGCGGCTGGCGCTGACTATGTTGGCGGCATGGACCTGGTTGAGAAGATCACCAAGGAAAACTGGTTTGAGTTCGACGTAGTCGTCGCTTCCCCCGACATGATGGGTATCGTCGGTCGTCTGGGTAAGGTTCTGGGCCCCAAGGGCCTGATGCCCTCCCCCAAGGCCGGTACCGTTACCCCCAATGTGGGTGCTGCCGTTAAGGAGATCAAGGCCGGTAAGATCGAGTATCGTCTGGATAAGACCAACATCATCCACTGCCCCATCGGCAAGGTTTCCTTTGGTGCAGAGAAGCTGGCTGAGAACATGACCACCCTGCTGGGTGCCGTTATCAAGGCAAAGCCCGCAGCAGCCAAGGGTCAGTATATCCGTTCCTGCGTCGTCGCCTCCACCATGGGCCCCGGCGTCAAGGTCAACGCTGCCAAGCTCTAATTCCCATACCTGCCTAAATAGGTGTGCTGTAGTAATACAGCACACCTTTTTCGTATTTCCGTTCATTGCTCGACAAATCGGAATTTCCTCTTGACTTTTTGAGGGGGGATTGTATACAATAAAAGCGTACCGGCAAATACCGACAAAATTGGAGGCGATCGTTGCATAAATCATGTTATTTATAACAAAACTCGGCAAATTCTGAACATTTCTGAAAATTTTACGAAAGGCAGATTACCACTATGAAAAAACGCATTTTCGCATTTTTCCTGACTCTGGCACTGCTTTTATCCATGGCTCCGCTACAGAGCTTTGCCGCTGTGTCCTCCCTAACGGGCAGCGGTACGGAGACCGATCCTTATAAGATCGGCACCGCAGAGGAGCTGGTCTTTGCGGCGGAGCAGATGAACGCAGGCACCGCAGCCTACGTAGGGAAGTACTATGCCCTCACCGCAGACATTGATCTGTCCGGCGTCGGGTCCTTCCCCATGATCAATAGCTTTACCGGGGTCCTTAGCGGCATGGGCCATTGCATTCAGAACCTGACCGTTACGGATACCACCGGCACCGTGCCCTCCGGCGGCTACGGCATCGGCTTTATTCACAAGAACTCCGGTACTCTACGTGACCTGACCTTTGACGGTGCTATCATTACCTCCGTTGCCAATGCACAGGGCAACGGCAACTCCGGTGCTGCGGTTGTGGCGGCGGAGAACTGCAAGGGTGCGGTGATCGTCAACGTCACCGTCAAGAACTCCAAGGTAGACGCACCCAAGGTTCCCAAGACCGGTGCAATCACTTCTATGAACTCCCGTTCCGCTAACACCACGGGAGCCATCATTGCTACCATCGAGAACTGTGCCGTTACGGATACGGTCCTCATTGGGGGTCCCCGTGCAGAGGGCAACTCCTACGGCCTCATGCAGGGTGCTGTTGCAGGCTATCACGGCTCCTCTGTGATCCGTAACTGCTTCGTATCCAATGTGACTCTGCAAGCGGCCTCCGAAACCGCAAGCCCCTACCACGCAGGCTATATTTGCGGTTATGGTGCAGGTGGCGTTATGGACGGCAACGTGGTTGCCTCCGGCAAGGTAGAACGGCTGGCACCTGCCGCAGAGCAGACCTTTAATAAGGTTCGCACCGGCGGCATCTGTCCCTCCACCAACTCCTACTACGGCACCATTGATCAGACAAAGGGTAATCTGATCGATGTTACCAACGCCGCCAATACCGGCACCTTCACCATTATGGGCAAAACCACCGACGGAGCCACTCTGCAGAAGCAGGCTGCCTATGAAGCACTGGGTTGGGACATGTATATGGTTTGGAAGATGGAGAACGGTATTCCCATGATCCGCAAGCCCGAGGAACGGAGTGCCTTGACCCTTCAGGGCAGTGGTACTGCAGAGGATCCCTTCCGCATTGCTACAGCCCAAGACCTGGTTGACGTAGCTAAGGCACTCAACGATCTGGATACCCGTGTAGTGGGGAAGCACCTTGCTCTGGTTGCTGACCTGGATATGAACGGTATCAACTTTACACCCATCAACACCTTCAGCGGCGTCCTTGACGGACAGGGACATACCATCTTAAACTTTACCATCAACGATCCCACCATCGGCACCCAGGATGCCAACTACCGTGTGGCCTTCATCCGCATTAACACCGGCACGGTGCAGAACCTGGTGTTCCAATCTCCTCGCATTACCACCCAAGCTCTGTCTACGGGTGGGTATTCCGGTGCGGCTGTCATCGTCGGTGACAACGCCCACGGCAGTGTGATCTCCCGTTGCATGGTCCTGGACGGCGTTGTAGAAGCTCCCAAGCTGCCCAAGGCAGGTGGCATTGCAGTTATGAATGCCCGTACCAACAATATTAACGCCACCATCAGTAAGTGCGTCTTTGTAGGCGACCTGATCTGTGGCCCCCGTACAGGAGCCTATGGTCCTCAGACCGGCGGTATTGCGGCCTACAGTGCTACCAGCACCATTGACAACTGCCTGGTCAGTGCAGACATCACCGTAAAGGTCAGTGACACCATCCAATCTACCGTTGTGAACGCAGGGGGCATCTGCGGCTACATCAACGGCGTGACCTTCCGCAAGAACGTAGTCTACGGCGGCTCTGTTACCATTGAGGGCACCCCCACCACCAAGAATGTGGGACGGATCTACGGCAACAACGCCTTCAACAACGGCAGCTTCACCGAGAATTTGGCCTACGAGGGCTTCACCATGGATGGGCAGACTGCTGCTACCGCAGACAAGCAGCAGGGTGCTTCCCTTACCGCTCGGGCTCTCCTGAACCCGGATACCTACGAGGCACTGGGCTGGGACTTCGACGTAGAATGGTCCATGAACGGGGGGACGGACTATCCTAACAAGTACCCCATTCTTACCTACGGCACCTACACCGATTCTCCCATTAACCGTCTGACCGCAGTGGTCTCCGGGGACAACGGTACTTCCGTGGCATTTAGCTGGTACTATGTTGGCGGAAAGACCATGAGCCTCCGCCTCGGCACCACTGAGGAGCTTCTGAATGCACAGACCTACACCGCAACAGCCCGTGGAGACCGCTACCTCTGTGAGGTCACCGGTCTAAAGGCAAATACCACCTATTACTACTGTGCAGAGGGTGACGGACAGACCTCTGACATGGGCACCTTTACCACCGGTGCAGGCGATGAGACCTTTACCTTCCTGGCTCTGGGCGACACCGAGGCCGGTGACCTTACCCAGGCCAATACCGCAGGAGATACCCTTACGGTAGCACGGACCATGGTTCCCAATGCTTCCTTTATGCTTCACACCGGCGACTTTGTTACCGACAGCCGTGGAGCCGAGGCTTGGAAGGAGTTCCTCTTCTGTGCCTCCGACTCCCTGTACAAGCTCCCCCTGGTTCCTACCAAGGGTGAAGAAGATTCTGCTTTTGCAGACTATTTTAACTTAGACAATACCTATTACAGCTTCGATTACGGCAATGCCCATATCATTGTTCTGGACACGGAGGAGCTGACGGACGCCCAGCTTGCATGGCTCAAGGAGGATGCTGCCTCCACAGATCGGCAGTGGGTGATCCTGTCCATGCATAAGGGACCCTATACCTCCGGTGCTCACGCCAATGACGAGGAGATCAAGGCCCTCCGTGACCTGTTCATTGGAGAGCTGGATGATCTGGGCATTGACCTGGTGATCCAGGGACATGACCATATAATGGGCCATACCTATGATATGAAGGACGGCAAGCTTACAGGTCGACCCATCTACACCGAGACCCTTAACGGCAAACGCTTCGACTACACCCTGGATGCAACAGGAACGGTCTACATGATGCCCGGTACTGCAGGTGTGGAATTCGGAGCACAGATGGATGTAGACGATTTAGATGCGTACATCCTCCAATTCGCCCGTTCCGGTGGCACAGGGAATGTGCCCACCTTCTCTGCCGTTACCGTAGAGGCAGACCGCCTTACCGTAGACACCTACGAGGTCCTTGCACCTATGGAGGCAACCCTGGTAGAGGGCTTCGGCATAGACAGACAGGTCTCTAAAGTTGAGACCCTCATTGCACAGGGCAGCTTCGCCGCCGCCCGTACCGCCTATAACAAGCTGTCCTCCGATCAGAAGGCACAGGTTAGCAATTTGGCCGACCTGATCCTTGCGGAGGGTGGGGCACTTCTTACTGACGGCGGTGCATGGCTGGATGATACCGCCACCCAGCGTCGCAGTATTCTCATCCGCAACGGCACAGATAACGCCTTTACCCAGGTTCCTGTATTGGTGAAGCTTGAGAAGGCACCCTCTTCTACCATGGCCTTCTATACCACGGAGGGGGAGGCCCTTCCCTTCGAGATCGAGTCCTATGACGGAGCGGGCACCAGCCTGATCTGGGTCAAGGTCCCCTATGTTCCTGCAGAGGATGCCGCAGGCCTGTGGGTCTACTTCGGCGGCAAGGAGGGCTGTGAGGATGGAACTGCAGTTTGGTCTGACAGCTATGCATTGGTTGAGCACTTTGCACAGACTGCACCGGGAACAGACTCTACCGGCACACAGAACGGAACGGTGAAGGGTCAGCTCCTTACTGCTGAGACAGCAGGGAACAAGGGTGCCGCCTTCGATGGTAACAGCTCTGTGACCTACGGCAGTATCGGTGATGACTATAACCACCTTAGCATCAGTGCAGTGGTTTCCCTCACAGCAGAGGATGTAGCCGCTATGGGCGGCAGTGCAGGCATTGTGTCCAAGCATATCTCCGGGGATCCCATGGGGAAGAACGCCTATCTCCTAGGTGTGAATCCGGAGGGCAAGCTCCACAGCCAGTACGGCTGTATGTGGTGGAGGAACAACCAGTCCAGACATCGGGAGTATGTGACTCAGCTCATCTCTGACGGACAGCCTCACTTGATCACCGTGACCTATAACGGCTTCACGGTAGAGACCTATGTAGACGGCAAGAGTGTGGCCTGGGAGACGACCTTTATTGAGAGCACCGCTCTATGGAACAAGAATATTCTGACTACCATCGGCGCCTATTCTCCCATGGCAGGTCAGAGCGCAGTGAGCGGCGGCTTTAAGGGCAATATCTACGACGTGCAGATCAACGGTGCACGGACCAACGACCAGTGGGAGGCCTTCCGCTATGCTACCATCCTTGGAGATGGTGTCACAGTGGGACAGGCTGAGACCAAGGGTGCCTTAGCCCTTACTGTAGATGCCGCTACCCGTAGCCTGCAGGCAGGTAAGGAGAGTCTTGCCCTGATCCTCAGTGCCGACGCAGTTCTGACTGCTGAGGTAGGCGGCAGAACCGTAGACCTTGGCACTGTGGAGGCAGGTCGGGCTACTGTGGAGCTCCCTGTGGCCGGAACCGGGGATCAGAGCGTTGTTCTCACTGCCGCAGCAGGGGAGCAGACTGCGACTGCACAGCTTACCCTGACCGTTGCAGACACCACCGCACCCGAGGCTCCCGAGCTGTCTGTTTCAGAGGATACCCTCAATGCACAGACCAGGGAGGCAGAAGGGGACAGCCTCCGGGCAGACTTCTACATCAGCCCTGCCATCACCCTGACCGCCGAGAATGCCAAGGTTGCCCAGGGAGCTACCGCTGACAAGACTCCTGCTGCAGTGGATCCCACTACCGCAGTTTATGGAGATCTGTCTGCCACTCTGACCACCACCGTTACCGACGGTACCAACCCCTATCAGATCTACCGTGTGACTCTTACACAGGAGGAGCTGGCGTACGGTGCATGGCGGTTCTACTGGGAGGGTGGATCCACCCGTCAGCTCCACGGCTACTGCTATGACTTTACACAGCAGCAGTGGGTCAAGCTGGCCTCTACCAAGGGCACCGGTGAGCTGTCTATGAACATCCTTGCTGAGGGAACACAGTATGTAGACAATGGGGTCCTCTATCTCATGGTCTTCCGAGGCATGGGACAGGAGCCTTCTCAGATGACCTCCTTCGCTCCCGAAGAGGGACAGTACGACTTTACCATGTTCTGGAATTCCGATACCCAGTACATGAGCCAGTTTGCCGAAGAGACCGTATACCATCAGTATCAGTGGATCGCAGATGTATACGAGGAGAACAAGGGTGTCATTACCTTCAACACAGGTGACCTGGCAAACCGCTCCAACCTCCAATACGACTACAACTGGAAGGTAGTAGACAAGAGCTACAAGATCTTCGAGGAGGCAGGGATCCCCTACACCTTCGCTTGGGGCAATCACGATATTGACTTTGATAAGCAGCCCAACGAGCAACGGTATTATCAGACCTACTTCCCCACCTCTCGTTTGGCAGAGAACACCGGGGATTGGGAAGTGAGCTTTGCTCCCGATCCCGTAACGGGAACCACCAGCCGCGCCATGGCTCTGAAGCAGACTCTGAACGGTGCCAAGCTCATGCTCCTGTCTCTTGCCTATGACAGCCGCTTGACAGAAAGCGACCTGACCTGGGCAGAGGAGCAGGTAAAGAACCATCCCGATTACACCGTGATCCTTCTGACCCATACCTACTCCTCCGACACAGCGATCCAGGCCACCGAGATCCGCACTCGGATCGTAGACGTATACGAAAATGTACGGCTGGTGCTGAACGGACATCTTGACGGTGCCTCTACCTTTAAGATGGCCAACGGCGGCTTTGCAGTCCTCCAGGACTTCCAGGGTGAGGGCGGTCAGAACAAGCACGGCGGCAATGAGTTCATGCGGCTCATCCGTTTCGATGTGGAGAATGACCTAATTTACTTCCACACCTATTCTCCCCTCACCGGGGAGACCATCTCTCCCTATGGCGCTGCCCTGGATCCTGCGGCAGAGGGCTTGTATCAGAAGAACGGCGATGAATTTGCCCTTTCTGTGAGCCTAAATGGGGATCTTACCCGTAGCTTTACCACCAAGACTCTGACACTGTCAGCAGGGGAGCCTGTCCTCTCTCAGGGCGTGGCTGTTACAGAAGGGGAGACCGCAGGGATTGAGCCTCAGGGCCTGACCCCCGGCACAGAATACCTGTGGTACGTGACCCTTACAGACAGCAGCGGCAATGTGACCGAGAGTGCAACAGCCTCCTTCACCGTACCTGAGGAGAAGGAACCTGTGGAGGATACCAACCTGGTGATCAACCATACTCTGAACCTGGCAAGTGATATTTCCGTACACCTCGCAGTGCTCAAGAGCCGCCTGGAGGGCTTCGACCTGTCCACGGTCTATGTGGAGACAGAACTGGACATATACGAGGGGAATGTGAAGACGGGCACTACTAAGGTCAAGCTCTATCCCGTGGACCAGGGGAACTTCTATTACTTCACCCTCACGGGCTTGACCGCAGTGCAGATGAATGATCGGGTCCGCTCCGTCCTCTACGGTGTGAAGAACGGTCAGTCCTACTATTCTCCCGTAGATGACTACAGCATTGCAGATTACGCCTATTCTCAGCTCAACAAGGCTACCGCAACCACGGAGCTCAAGATCCTTTGTGCAGACCTCCTCCGTTACGGCTCCTGTGCCCAAGTTTTCAAGGGCTACCGCACCGATGCCCTCGTGGATGCTTCCATGACCGATGTCCATAAGGCCTACCTCAGTGATATGGAGGCAGCCCCCTTCGGCAACACCAACAACGTGCTTTCGGATCTTGCGGCACCTGCCGTTACCTGGGCAGGTAAGACCCTGGACCTGAACTCCAAGGTCACCCTCAAGTTCGTCATGAACGCAGGCACTTACACAGGCCCCGTAGAGGAGCTGAAGCTGAGAGTGCAGTACACGGATTACGCAGGGCTGGACTGCGAGCAATGGGTCGCCGAGGCCGAGGCTTACGGCAGCGTTCCGGGCTGGTATGCCTTCTCCTTTGACGGCCTCCTTGCCGCAGAGCTTCGCACCGTTCTCTCCGTACAGGTCTACCACGGCGATAC
>JAZNYV010000037.1:0-14089 GCA_045594585.1 Faecousia sp.
CGCAGGGCTGGACTGCGAGCAATGGGTCGCCGAGGCCGAGGCTTACGGCAGCGTTCCGGGCTGGTATGCCTTCTCCTTTGACGGCCTCCTTGCCGCAGAGCTTCGCACCGTTCTCTCCGTACAGGTCTACCACGGCGATACACCCCTGTCTTGCACCCTGCAATACAGTGCCGACACCTACGGCAACAACAAGACCGGCAACCTCCTGATCCTCTGCAAGGCCTTGTTTGCCTACTCCGACAGTGCAAAAGCCTATTTTGCACCGTAAAATCCCCTAAAAAATTCCTCCCGGAGACTCAAACTCCGGGAGGATAATTTTTGCAAAAAATATCAGAAAAAAGTGAAATTAGCCCTTGACAAATACGAAAACTGTGTTATAATATGCAAGGTTGCCAAAGACAGCAGGGGGCGAACAGCCGTAAGTCCTGCCGAGGTTGCAGAGATCTCTTTTTTCTAAGATTTTTTTGTATCCTCATGTCTTTTGGCATGAGGATATTTTTTTCGGAGGTGACAACATTGCCCAATATCAAGGTACTCGAAAGCAAAAAGGCAATCGTTGATGCTCTGGCCGAGAAGCTGCAGAATGCTACTTCCGCAGTCTTCGTAGACTACAAGGGCATCACTGTCGCACAGGATACCGAGCTCCGCAATAAGTTCCGTGAGGCCGGCGTAGAATACACCGTCGTTAAGAACACCCTGACTCGTTTCGCCGCTAACAAGATCGGCTACACCGAGTTCGACGAGGTTCTCAACGGTACTACTTCTCTCGCCACCACCACCGGTGACCCCATTGCTGCTGCCCGTATCGTATGCGAGTTTGCTAAGAAGAACAAGAACGTTCTCAAGATCAAGGGTGGTCTCGTAGAAGGTAAGGTCATGACCATCGACCAGCTCAAGGGCTTCGGCGAGCTTCCCTCCAAGGATGCTCTTATCGCTCAGGTTCTTGGCACTTTCCTGGCACCCATTTCTTCTCTGGCATTTGTGCTTGATCAGATCCGCCAGCAGAAGGAAGGCCCCGCTCCTGCAGAAGCAGAAGCTTAATCAACATCACACATATATTACTTTAGGAGGATTTTAAAATGTCTGAAAAGATCGCTAACCTGATTGAAGAAGTAAAGGGCCTGTCCGTTCTGGAACTGGCTGAGCTCGTACACGCTTTGGAAGACACCTTCGGTGTTTCCGCTGCTGCTGCCGCTGTTGCAGGCCCCGCTGTTGCTGCTGAGCCCGTAGAAGAGAAGACCGAATTCGACGTCATCCTCAAGGACTGCGGTGCTTCCAAGCTGAACGTCATCAAGGTCATCCGTGCCGCTACCGGCCTGGGCCTGAAGGAAGCTAAGGAAATCGCTGACAACTGCCCCAAGACCCTGAAGGAAGCTATCTCCAAGGAAGACGCAGAGAAGCTCGCCAACGACCTGAAGGAAGCCGGCGCAACTGCAGAGATCAAGTAATTGATTCTTTCCCAACACCCCACACGGGCAACCGACCATTCGGTTGCCCGTGTTTTTTTCTATCTAATACTTTTTTCAAGAAAAAGTAGTCACTTTTCATTAAAGCTTTTGTGCCACAAGTGACACAAATGACGTCTCATACAAGCTTCTACGCCCTTACGGGCTATAAAAAGTAGCCATTTCCAATGTCTACTTATTAAAGAAACTTGGTATAATTACTTGTCTTGTAAGGACGATTGCGTTGTTCGGTACTTATTATTTGTGCATGATTCCCGATTTGTCGTGCTAACCAAAGGCATGGTTAGGGCCAAAGGCTTCCACATGAGTAACCGCTGATCAAATCAGATTCGGACGAGGTCAGATTTTTTGTCCCAACTTTTCAGTTCGGAAAACTTGAAATACACAAAGTATTCCTCCGTTTTTCAAACCTCAATTTGGGAACAAAATCTCTCGCCCTTGTCTCTCGCCATTTATTCATCGGATACTCAAGGAGAATGCTTTGGTGTCTACAAACCTCAAACAGCTCCCTAAATCGAAATTCAGCCGTCAAATGGAGGTTATCAAAGGGTAAAATTTATAGATTATTCACACCCTTCCTATTGACGGAACATGAGATTTTTCATATAATGATGGTCAGACAGGAATCTGTAAGAAAGGCAGAATGGTATGAAACAGAACAAATACGGAGAGGAATCCGCCTTCCAACATTTACGCAGGAATTTGAAGGGCTTGACCTTTGAACAGAAGATCGACCATATTCTTCGGTATTACTGGGGTACACTGCTCCTTATGATCTTGATCCCTACTGCTCTGGGGCTCTTTCTCGGTTCCCTCTTTCGGGACCGTCCCGATCTGATCTTTTCCGGTAACTGCTGTAACGTGACCCTTTCAGAGGAGGGCTCCTCCTATCTGATCAACGATTGGTCTGCACAGCTTAATATGGAGCCGGGCACTCTGCAGCTTAATCTGAGACATACCGTGACAGAGGGGACGCAGAGCTTGGATGTGGATCAGGGGGTCCAGGTCCTTGCATCCATTGCCGCCAATGACCTGGACTATATCCTATGTGACTCTGTGGGTGCAGAATTTTTTACGGTGCAGAGAGCCTTCCTGCCCCTGGACCTGGTCCTGGATCAAGAGACCCTTGCACAGTGGTCGGACAAGATCTATCCCTTTACAGACCCGGAGGACGGCATCACCTATGATGCAGCCCTTGATGTGACGGAGCTGCCCTTTATCCGCAATTCCGTCCGAGAGGATGGCAGGGTCTATTTGTTCTTTGCCCATAAGGAGAATGCCGACCCTCAACTTCTGCAACGCTTCCTGTCCCATCTCACGTCTTGGGATAGTGCTGACGGATCCTCTCCGGTGACGGATTGACTATTTCCCATAGGACGAGTATGATCCTATTATTAGGCCAAGTGTACAAAGTAGAGAAAAGAGGTCCCTAAAGCTATGAAGCAAGCAATGAATAAAGCAGTCCTCCTCCTTTCGCCCCTCTCGGCCTTTGCCATTTTATTGTTCCCTTACAATTGGGCAAATCGCCGATTCATTGTAAAATGGCTGGGCTGTGGTTGCCCCATCATTGAAGGCTCCGGCGGCATGGTAGATCAATACTTTAATGCCAACGATTTCACCAGACTCTTTTGGCTGTTCGTTACCCTTTGCGTAATGGTGACCTCCATCTTCCTGTCCAAGAGACTCCTTGGACACAAGCCGTGGCTCAGAGTCCTGTATATCATAGGAATGCTCCCCATTTCTCTTTTCCTTTCCGTTCAATGCATCTTTACAATGCTATGGTGCTAACCCGCCATCCCTTCACCACCCCAAAAAATAAATCTAATTTTTTTACAAAAAACTCTTGACATTTCTCCATTTATATGCTATTATATCGGAGCTGAGTGAGACAGCCCAGCAAACTCAATACTTCCGGGTGTGGCGAAGTTTGGTATCGCGCTTGAATGGGGTTCAAGAGGCCGCTAGTTCGAATCTAGTCACTCGGACCAAAGGTCCGTTATTTTGGTGGAATTGCCAAGATAACGGACTTTTTTCTGTTTGAAATGTTGGGGCTGTTTCGTGCTGTTTTGGGGAATTTTCTCCCGTGACCCCCCGGGTGACCCCCGAAATGGGTAAAATTAGAGGACATCCTGTGTGGGTGTCCTCTTTTTGGTGCGTTTTTTTGTGGGGTGGTGCGTTCTTGTTATATTGTTGTTATTTTCTTGTTATACACTTACTATAGGGCATCGGTGATTTTGCGGAGGGAATCGAGGTCGGTGTGGGTGTAGTGGGCGGTCATTTCGAATTTGGAGTGGCCGATGAGTTTTTGTTTGTCGGTGGCGGGGGCGTTGATGTCTTTCATGAGGGTGGCGAAGGTGTGGCGGCAGCAGTGAGGGGTGTAGAGGTGGGAGCCGTCCGGCTTTAGGGGGTCCATGTTGAGGGCTTGGAGGGTAGGGTAGAAGAGGTCGTTGCGGAATTTCTTATCGGTCATGGGTTCCTCGGTGAAGAGGTAGGGACCTTTGGCGAAGGATTCGAAGAAGGGCTTTAGCCTTGGGGATATGGTGATGATGCGGTCCTTTCCGGCTGCGGTTTTGATGCCGGTGATGAAGTAGCCTTCTGTGGGGTGGTAGTTTTCGGTTTTGGCTGAGAGGAGCTCTCCCAGGCGCATCCCGGTGTAGCAGAGCAGGAGAATGTATTTCAGGTTAGGGTGATTGGGGAGGTTCTTCCACATAGTATCCAGTTGCTCACGGGTGAAGACTTGCTTTTCTGCCTGTTCTTCTTTCTTGATGTAGAGGTGTTCTGCGTAGTTCCGGTCTACCAGATCTGTTTCCATATCCTCATGCAGGTAGTGATATCAGCGTTTGGAAGAAAACTGTATACGAGAGGCTGAGAACAGCTTATAACAATGGAACACTTAGCGACTCCGATGTGACAATCATTGCAAAACAGCTCGGCCTGAAAAATTAAGGAGGTGGTACAATGGGTGCATTTGAAGATTTAATCAACAGAGCAAATGGATCTTCTAATCCTGAAAAAAAGAAGAAAACCTTCGACGAGCTGATTGACCAGGGTAGCTCTGAGCGTATGCAGGAGGAAGTCAGCAATGTTGACTCCGACTACATCAACAGTTTTCTTGACAGCTCCAACAGATTCTTCGAGTCTGCAGGCGAGGATTATGACCGTATCGGATGGGACAATGCCTCCCAGCTTTATCGTAAAAATCAGACTACCCTTGACGATCTGAATCACCGAAGAGAGGTCATCGGCAAGTGGATGGAGCAGAACAGTGATGCTCTTGACCCGGAAACCTACAAGAATCTCACCGTGCTGACCGACTTCACCCGTAACACTGACAGTGTCATGGGGACCTTTACCGAGGCGAGAGACTTTTATGACCGGGATAAGAATGCGGATGCATATCTTGCCTATGTGGACCATCAGAACAAGATGAGCTATGATCTCGAAGCAGGTCAGAAGAAGATCGATGATCTCAACCGAGCTATCTCACTTAAGAAAGACATTGAAGCCATCGGTCATGATGTTCCTACTGATATTACGGGGGAATATGAAGCACTCCTTCAGACCTATGGCTGGTCAGAGGATGACGATCTCAAGGATCTTCTCACGCAAGAGACGGTAATGTTCAACCGATCCAAGTGGGCACAGAAAGAAGCTGAGATGGCTTCGGTGGTCAACAATCCCGATTTCGAGAAGTATTCCGAAGTGGGTGTTAATGTGGAGAATCCTGGAGGCACGGATCTACGATAAAGGCATTAAGGAGGTTATAGAGAAGCTCACGAAGAATAAGGCAAATATGCTTTATCAGACTGAGGATATCTTTGCAAATGCTCAATACCTGTATAGCACGCCGGACTATGAGAATAACCCTACTGTGTACCGTTGGGATTATTTTTATACACCTGTTGAAATCGGCGGTGAAACGGTTGGTGTTAGAATCGCCATAAGGGATATGACCAAGAGTGGAACGAGTCAAATCTATCATTGGGGCATAAAAAAAGCTCCATCCTTGGACGGTGGAGTGGGACAGCAAGCTGTTAGCCAAACCGATGTCTCATCAGATGGAGATATCAATATTTTACCACAGGATGGTCCCACTGTCAATAGCAATTTGAGCCTTGAGGAAGCGTCCAAGAAGTACGGTAGACAGGCCAAGGCTATGGTGGCTACCTATAATCAGGAGCAGGATGTAGCGAAGTTTGACAGGGCTTATGGCATTGCTTATGCGATGGGCATGACGAGCCGTCATACACGATATCGAGGAGCAAATTGGCCAGCGCACCGAAGATGCAGAGCTCCTTACTGAGACAAATAGAAAGAAACTGTTCAGAAAAATTGGGAAAGAGTTTGGCGTCTTTAAGGGATACACAAATGCCGACATCAAACTTGATTTCAATTTTTCGATAGGAAATCTTCGAGAAAGCGTCTCTAAGCAAAGAAAAAATTACGCTGATTTTGCAAAAATGCTTAGCTGCTTTGACGAAATCATTGATGCTGCAATTGGTGTTGAGGTACATAACAGAAATGCAGAGGGCTATAAGCCGGATCCTAGGGGATGCTGATATAGTTCATGGGGTTGACTGTCGATCCGTTGTAGTAGACGGTGAAGTGGAGATGGGGACCGTTGGTCCAGCCTGTGAGACCGACATAGCCGATAAGTTGTCCTTGCTCCACATATTCTCCCTCACTGACGATGAGGTGGGTCATATGTCCGTAGAGGGAAGAATACCCGTCTAAATGATTGATCACCACATAGTTCCCGTAGACATAGTTTTCCTCCGCAGTGGTAACTGTGCCGCTCTTGGTGGCGTAGATCTCTGTTCCTATACCTGCAGCAAGGTCTACACCGTTGTGGAAGGCATAGTTGCCCGTAATGGGATGGACGCGATAGCCGTATGCACTGGTCAGCATGGTGCAATAAGCCATGGGGAATGCAAAGCCTTGATTGGCGGAAGGAGGATCGCTGTCAGAGCTGTCATTGTTGGGTGCGTCGTTTTGCTGACCGTTGTTTTGATTTTGGGCAGCTAACCATTCCTGATACAGGAGCTCGGTACGCTCTGCCTCCAATGATGCGATCTGCCCGCTGAGAGAGGCTTCTTCTGCTATGATCTTCTCGCATTCTTCTACGAGTTTCTGTTTATCGGAATAAAGTTCCATCAACAGAGCATCAGCTTCCCCGCGTTTCTGAGCTAAAACTGCCTCTGCTTCTGCCAGCTCAGCCCTCTTTAACTCGACAGTCAGCTTTTCGGCAGCCAGTGCATCCTTTGCGGCCATGACCTCTGCCGCCATATTACGGATCTCGTCCATCATGCGTTGATCTGCACGGGCGATCTCCTCAATCATAACACGGCAGTTCAGCATATCTGCAAAGCTCTTTGCCTGGATCATAACCTCGAAGTAGGAGACGTTTCCCCGTTCCTGCATGGCCCGCATTCGCTTCTGATAAGCAGTCAATAGATTGGTTTGTTCCGTTTTTAGCTTATCCAGCTCGGCTTGCCTCTCAGCGATCAATAAGTTATAGCTGTGGATCTGCCGGTCGATAGTTTCCACTTCCCGGTGGGCTAACAGGATTTCTCGGTCTACCTGAGCTTTTTGCTCTACGATGGTAAGTGTTTTGTTCCGATTTGCTTCGATCTCTTGCTCCAGAGCCTCGCGCTCTGCTTCGATCTTCTCGGATCTGCTCTCAAGCTCATCGATCTCCTGTTGCAGTTCATCAGCGGTTTTGGCGGCGTCAACGACCACCCTTGCAACACCGGATAAAACGGACAGGATCAAAACACCTGCGATTAGGGATAGGAACATCCGTCGGTACTGAAACATATTATCCTCCTTATAATGCCGGTTTTTCAACTCCTAATAAATGGGAGAGGGGGCATGCTGTAGGATAAAGAATACAGAGTAAGTGTATATAAATTGTATAAAAGTTCCATCATTTATGAATAGTCTTTTTGGTTTACTAAGAGAAAGTGGCTGTGCAAGAACATTTGATTTGAAACTTTGTCTGTTTCTTGCTGTTTTCGTAGTCTGTATAATGTGTACCGAACAATGCAATCATTCATGCAAGCCAAGGCCTTTGGGACCATTTTGCGTTGTTCAAGGGGCTGTAAAAATTGCCCCTTTAAAATAAGTGTAAAAAGAATGGCGGAGGGCATCTTCACAGAGGCTCTCCGTCCTGTTCATAGCTGTTTTATCAAGGAGCCGTATACTCAGAATATACCGCCGCCATATTTTTTCTGCACATGGAAGAGGCGGACGATTCCAATGCTGACTCCTGCAAGGGTTACGATCAGCGTGGAAAAAATCACGGGCTTTTCCCCACTGAATAGAGGGGTCACGCCGCTGACAGCGATACTTAAGGCTACAATGATAAGAGCTTGCCCCATTTTGGAACAGTACACGGTTTTGTCCTTTACTCGCTCCTCTCGGTAGCAATTGATGAGGGTGGCATTTCCCTTTATAATGAGTATTGCGAATACCACAAGCATCACTGAGATTCCCAGCATCATGACAGAATATACGATCATGGTATCCTCTCCTCTCAATTCCACATCATCATTGCAGCGATCCACCCATATCGATGAAAATATGCCAATGCTATGATTCGTTTTCCTTTTGCAGTGCCTTTGCTCATATGTTTACTCCCTTCGTTAAATTCCCGTTTATCTAACGGAAACTAAGATTTATTCTTCTGCGTCTACAAGAGAGAGTTTTTCTACCTTGTAGACTTGGGGCAAGATGGCGGGGTAGAGCTCTTGGATCTGACCGTTATAGGTGATCCGAACGAAATCGCCCACCTTCCAATCAATGGATTGGTCGGCATTTTGGGTAGATACTTGGATCTTATCGGAACTGTTGGCTTCTTGGAAGCCTGCCGAGGGCTCTACAAGGAAGTAGGAGTCGTGGATCTCAAGGATCGCGGCTTCAAAGGTGTATAAATCATCGGGTCTGTCTAAGTAGACCTCCTTGGGATCTTCCGGCACCATAGCGGCACCGTCTCCGGTCTCTACGGCTGTTACAGCGGCGGCTCGGGTTCCTTCTTCTTCTACGGAAATGTAGGTTTTGTGAAGGACTCTGTTAATATAGATATTGCCTGCGGTGGAGGATCCCAGATCTGTAAAATCTGCGGTTGCGGGATCAAAGGCAGAGGTCATTCCCATGGCTTTTAGAATCTCGGACATTTCTACACTGTACTCGGATTCAAATTTGGGGATAGAGGCATAAACCGTGGCATAAGCAGGCTCGGCTAATAACTCGTGGAGAGCATCACCTGTAAGGGAGGAAATGTACTGAGAAGGGCTGATACCATCTTTGGGAAGGAGGGCGACAAAGGCATACTTGCCGCCTTTATAGTATTTTACGAAGCCGGTAGCCCGATCGTCCTCTAAATAGCTATGCTCTGTGCTGTACATAAAGTGGGCTTTTTGGATCGTGCCGTCCCCTTTGGTGAAGTTGCCGTCTCTGACTTGATGGTTCTTGTAAACCTCCGACCACTGGGCATCGAAGGCTAAGGCGTTGATGAGATACATGACTGCATTGGGTGGGATTTGGTCCAGAATCTCGGGGATCATGCCATCGGTGTTTTCTTTGACCCAGTTGTTAATGTCTTTGCAGGTTTGATTATCGAAGGGAGCGGCGTAAGCATCTGCTCTGTAATAATCCGTCAGAGTTTGAAGAAAATCTTTCTTTACAGCAAACCGTTCATCATCCGTAAACCAGATAGAATTGGCAAGACTCAGCCTGTAAGTTTCCCCTTGGGGTAGATTCTGCAAATAGGTGTAGAGGTAATGGTTCAGATCTTCTGTTGTCATACCTAAAACCTGTTCCATTTCCTTAAGTGTTTCGGTATTTGCTCCGTTGGCGGTCATGGAAAGGGCGCAGAGGACAGACAAGGGAGATATTAATGCATTTCCGGCAGTATTGCTTGTGCTTTGGAAAAGCCGAAGAGCAAAGTCCGAAATAATCCCGTTTTGGGAGCTGAGATCTGTAGTGGGTTCCACATTCTTTGGGGTGATGTGTTCCGCAAGATTCTTAGCCTGTACTTGGGCAGTACAGCCTGTTAGGTTGACTGCCATGGCAAATACAAGGAGAACGCTCCAAAGGGTGATAAAGAATTATTGCTTTTTCATACAGAGCCACCATCCTTTCTTGGCTTTGTTATCTTCAATCTGTGCGGTCTGTGATATAGCCATAGTAATTGGCGGTACCGCTGTAGCCGGCACCGGTGTCATCCCATGTGGCGACGATCTCATAGATGTAACTGCAGGTCTTTGCGTAGAAGGTAGGGCCTCCTTGAGATACGACAGCTTCTTCCTGCGTATTGCTACGATTCCAGCTCCGCATTTCGTCTTTTCGGCGGCCTAATACACGTATAACCGTCAGGGAGCTTGATCTGCAGATCGGTCATAATAAGGAAAATTCCTTACTGCAACCGTTGGTTGCGGGATTGACTATAGAAGTTTCTTGCTTTTTCATTGCGGTAATGCTAAAATTTGCGTATCAAAAGAAAGGAGAAGATACTATGAAATTCTGTGATAAAATTCTAATGCATCGCAAGAGGCTGGGACTTTCGCAGGAAGAGCTTGCTGCTCGCCTCGGTGTATCACGTCAAGCCGTCAGCAAATGGGAGCTGGGTGGTGCCATGCCGGATCCGGGAAATATTGTTGCATTGGCCAAGCTTTTTGGTATCAGTACAGATGATCTGCTTGTAGATGAACCCACACAGCAAGAAGATCACAAACCCTCTGCACAGAATGATTGGTGGGACCGTTTGCCCGTATTTTTGCGTAACATTGTTCGCAGATATGGTTGGCTTGCAGGGATCTATATGATGCTTGTGGGTGTGGGATTTTTACTGATTGCTTTCCTGTCCCGATCGTCCATATATTCCATGTACAAAGGCCTATCCTCCGAGATCACTGACCAAATTTTCGCAAGTAATCCGATTCTGACATTTTCGACTGTTATCCTGGTTTTAGGAACGATCCTTGTTCTTGGCGGGTCGATCTCCGCCATTCTTCTCTACAGAAAGCGTAAGAAGTAATGCAGTAAAACAGTGTCCGATTCTGTGTATTGCTCTATGAAAATCATTTTCGCAAGTATGAAATGTATATCTGATTCCCGATGCTTTAGCAGAATTGTGGCATAGTATTGCTTTATCCGTTATGATCCGGTATGGGTATGACCATTTCGGTCTCGGTATGATCTTCCCCGGTGAGATAGGTAACTGTTATGTTGCCGTTGCTATCAAATTTACAGCCTGTGGTAAAATCTGCCGCAACGGGGGATACGGTTTCGAGCTCGTAGGTCTTGCAATATGCGGATTTATGGAAAATGTTTTGGACGACAATGGAATGCTTACTTTCTTCAACATTGGCATAGACCACATAATTGTCCTTGGAGGCTAACACATAATAGAATACGTCAGAAACAAGGCCCTTTTCCACATCACAGAAAATCGCCCAATTGGTAGATTTTCCGGTGCCTGTCTGTGTTACCAGACCGTATATCCCGGGGGCAACCTCCCAAAACTCCGGCTCGCGGGTAGCGTTCTCTTTCCTGTAGAGGATATTTCCATTTTGGTCATAAACCGTATATGTACAGGTGAAGGCTGCACGGATGATTTTTATATTGGGGAATCCCTCTACAGTTGTTTCCGTGGAAATTTCCACAAGAACTGCTTCCTCCGGGGAAAAATATTGCTCCAAGCTACTGCTGAGCCCGGAGGCCCACATGGCTCGTTCAAAGGAAATATCTTCGATATTGCTCAGATATACATAGGTGGTGTCTGCCACAGCATTGGGCATCCGCCCGGTGATCACAAGGCGGTATTTATAAATATAGCCGTTATAATACCATGTGCCGTCGTTGAGCTCATAATAGGTTCTGAAATTGCTTTCTATGGTTTTAATGATGGTAGGGAGAGCAAAGGGAGAGTGAATGCCTTGTTCACCCCAATAATGTACTTCTTGCTCATTGCTCTGCAGAACAATGTTTCCGTCGACTATAGTGGGGGTTAAGGTGACGGTGCCATTTAAGCCTTCTCCGGTCAGTAAAAGTTGTCCTTCTCGTTTACTTGACAGTACGACCACTTCAAAACGGAGGGTGGTGTGTTGTGTCTCAAAGACATTGCAATACTCCAGCCTTCCATCTTCGTAAACGGAAAACTTGAACGTAAACAAGCCTGAGGTGGGGCCATAGTGCAAGGTGCAATGTTCTTCTCGTCCGTCTCCGTCAATGTCCCAATAGGTCTCATCAATCATAGGGGAAATGTAGGTGTCCGGGGCACGTTTTATGACAAGAGGTTCCCAAAACTGTTCTTCCACTCTATTCTCTACGTAAGTCTCACTGTCTGCAAGGGCGTTGGATGTCTCGACATTCCCGTACGGTATGGAGTTCATTCTGATATCCTCCTTCGCTATCCCTTGGGTGAGCACATAATGAGCTACGATAGCCCTCATTTCCTCCATGGTAGTTGCTTCGTTATGAAGGTCGTATATCTCTTCCCAAGTATATGCTTCCGCTCTTCCGGGAAGTAGAATGAAGTCAGGGTGGTCATCAAGCACCGGCATGAAGTAGATGTCCAAACCATTGGTAGTATCAAGATCAAAATACATGGGATATTTTTCCTTAAGCGGATCTATGCTTTCCTTATAGCTCGGCGGAACTGCTACATATTCAGCTTCCAAGACGGGGATTTCTACATTGTAACCTGCAATCAGGTTGTATACCTCTTTGGCCTTTTCCGGCTCTATGACCTTATAAGTGAGGGTGGGCTTCACATTGTTGTTGATCCAAACAGAGGTGAAGTCGGAATTGAAGTGGATATATAAGCCTTCTGAATAGGAATTCGGGGAGGCTTCGGCCTGTTTCTCTGATTGCAATACGATGGTGTGGCTCTTGTCTCTGTCCTCGGAGCGATCGAGAGAGATCTCTTCCTTCGAGGTTTTTATACTTGCAAGCTCTCGGAGCAGATCCTCGGAGATCTCTCCCACACGATCATAGCTGAAACCGTCGGAAACCCAAACACAGGCGGTGTTTTCGGTCTTCTCGGTCAAAGAAATAAATTCCAGATTTTCCAAGGTGCCAAGGTTGCCGGGGGTGGGATCTGTAAGGAAGCAGACAGCCAAGACAATGCTTGCAACGATTCCCGGGAGCAAGATCCAAAAAGCGGGCTTTTTGTAGCTGAGCACAGACTTCACCCTGTCTTTCACCCCAACCTCGCCGAAGGCTAAGGGACAGGAGGCGATCATTCTTCTGCCTACGCTGCAATGGAGGAGAGCCTGTGAGTAGTCTGCCCGTTCTTCTACGGTCAGGTCTTTGACTACCTTCTCGTCACAGGCCAGCTCAATGTCACGGCACAGGAGAACATAGGCAAGCCACATAAGGGGATTGAACCAATGAAGGGACAGAATGGCAAAGCCAAGGGGCTTCCACCAATGATCCCTCCTGCGGAGGTGGGCTTCCTCATGGGCAATGACATGGAGCATTTCGGCACCTGTCATGGAGAAGGGCAGGTAGATCTTGGGGCGAAGAAAGCCCAGCACAAAGGGGGAAGCCACAGCCTCACTCTGATAGATCGTGTCACGGAGCAAAACTGCGGTAGCGATCTTCTTCTTGATACGGAGATAGCTGATGATCCCATAGGCGAGCATAGCAAGGATGCCAACGCCCCATAAAACAGAGGCAATGGGAATAAGGACCTGTAAGGGGTTGACGCTGTCCTCGGGATCGGGAGCAAGGGTCTGTCCTATGACGGGGTTGACCATGTTGTTGACCGAGGGGATGCCGGTGTAGATCTGTGGCACCGTATCCACCATAATACCGGGGGAAACCGTCTGCGCACTGGGGATCAGACTGACCTTACTCTCAATGGTGAAGGGACAAACCAGCCGTATGGCAACCACTGCCCACAGGAGGACGGTGATCCACTTGGGAGCCTTTTTCAGCAGGAAACGGAGGAGCAACACTGCAAGAACGATCCAGCTTGCGGCAATGCTCATGTTTAGGACGGACAGGAACAGCTTACTCATAAGGAGCCTCCTTTCCGATAACGGTCGATCATCTCCTGTACGGCATCAATGTCTGCATCGGAGATCCTCCTGTGCTTGGTAAAGGCGGCGATAAAGGCAGGGAGAGATCCCTCGAAGGTCTTTTCCACCATTTCATTCAGCTCTGCGGCCTGGACCTGATCCTTGGTCACAAGGGAGGTCACAACGGTATTCTCGTTTTTCAGCACCCCACGCTCCGCCAGCTTCTTTATAACGGTATAGGTGGTGGTAGGCTTCCAGCCCAAACGCTCCTTACACAGCTCCACCAGCTTACCGCTCTTCACCGGCTCCTGCTCCCATAGGATCAAGCAAAAACGGTATTCACTTTCAAAGATCTTAGGTGTGTCCATAAGTATTCCTCCCAAAAAATGACTCTATTGCGATAGAGTACACATAGTCTATCACAATAGAGTTCTCCTGTCAAGATAAAAATGCCATCAGGTTATCACCTTTAGTAAGCACAACAGAAGATATTGTGGGGTGTCGTCCAATGAAGAGTTGATTTCCTTACGAAATACATACTACTTCAACGAACGATAAATCCATATATTGTACCTTGCTTATTAAAGGTGATAACCT
>JAZNYV010000038.1:0-21280 GCA_045594585.1 Faecousia sp.
TCTGTAATAGAAACGATTGTGTTGGTATCAATTTGCATAGTATCATCTCCTTGTGCTTATAGTATATACAGAAAATAGGTAGAAGTCAACCAGTTATTTTATCCTATTTTTCGTTCTCACTTTCCACGAAGCCGCTGCAGAGAAAATCAGCAATGGTGTACGATGGAATGTCCATATGATACTGCTTTCTAATAGAAATGTTGATTTCTATTAGAAAGCAGTATCAATATATATGTGTACCCTTTCTTTAAGGGGGTGGGGAGTGCAAAATAAAGGTGTCTATTTTGCACATTTTACTCTTTTCTTTCGGTAACAGGTGTGATAGAATAGTGTCATCAGCAGGAGATCCTGTGGGATCTCTTGAAAAAATAAAAGGAGAATGCATTATGAAACGATCTATTTTGTCCCTGTTCCTTGTGCTGTGCTTCCTGGTGGCCCTGGTGCCTCAGAGTGTGGGCATGGCCTCTGCCGCAGGCTCCTGCGGTGAGAACCTGAGCTGGGATCTCGATTATGAGACCGGCATCCTGACCATCTCCGGCAGCGGAGATATGTACGACTTCGCTAACTCCGGAGAGAATGCTGCTCCCTGGCTTGCAGCCAGAGCCTCCATCACCAAGGTCGTCCTCGGCGAAGAGGTTACGGGAATCGGCGAATTTGCCTTTAACTCCTGTGTCTATCTGAAAGACATCTTCATCCCCGCCAATATCCGGCGGATCGGCGCCGATGCATTTTGGGGTGCCCGTATCACTGCCTATACCGTAGCGGAAGACAACCTCTTCTTCTCCAACGATGCACACGGCGTTTTGTTCAACAAGGACAAGACCGTCCTGATAGACTTCCCCGACGCATATGTAGGTAGTTATTCGATCCCCGAGGGAGTAGAGATCATTGAGAGCTATTCCTTCTGGAACTGCTCCGGCTTGACGGAGCTCACCGTCCCCGGCACCGTAAAGACCATGGAAGTTGCCATCGGTTACTGCGAGAGCCTGGAGACTGTGACCCTCCTGGAGGGTATCACAGAAATCGGCCATCAGGCCTTGATCGGTTGCTCCTCCCTGTACCGCATTCAGCTCCCCAACAGCTTAAAGACCATTGATCATTGGGCATTCTTCAGAAACGACGGTCTGACCTCCCTGATCCTCCCTGCAGGTGTGGAGCAGATCGCAGCCACCCTGGTCCAGGACTGTAACAATCTTCAGCAGCTCACCATTCTGAATCCGGAATGTGAGGTCTATGACGCCGGAACCGGCATCATGCTGAGGCTCCCTGTTGGTTCTGTGATCTACGGCTATGCAGGCTCCACAGCACAGACCATTGCAGAGGAATTTGGCTATATCTTCCGGGAGATCCCCGATGGCCCTCTGTCCGGCACCTGCGGTGAAGGGCTGACCTGGAGCTTCGACTACGGTACAGGCACCCTGACCATTGAGGGTCGTGGAGATATGTACGACTACGATTACACAGATGAGGGAGCCGCCCCCTGGGATCCCATGACCCGCATCATCGAGAACATCGAGCTCAGCGAGGAGCTCACCGGCATCGGTGCTTATGCCTTCGGGGATTGCCACTGTGTATCCAATTTGGTGATTCCCGAGAATGTAAGCCGAATCGGCTACAATGCTCTCACGGGACTCGTCAATCTCCGCCAGGTTCGTGTTGCAGAAGGCAACCCCACCTTCGCAAGCGACCCCTGCGGTGCCCTGTATACCAAGGACATGAAGAAGCTGATCCTCCTCCCCTGCCTCTTTGATGGTGCATACACCGTTCCCGAGGGTGTAGAGACTATTGCAACCAATGCGATCGCTAACTGCTCCCACCTCACCGGTTTGACCCTCCCCGGCACACTGCAGACCTTCCACAGTGCCATTTTTGCCTGTGATGAGCTCAAATGGGTCAAATTCTCCGAAGGGATCACAAATATCGACTACTATGCCGTCACCGGCTGCTATTCCCTGAAATGCATTGAGCTTCCCGACACTGTAACCAGCATTGACGCATTCGCATTCTACCTTAATCCCCATCTCACTGAAATGGAAATTCCTGAGAGTGTAGAATGGATCGGCAAAGGTGCCTTCGATTATTGTACCAATCTGGAAAGCATCACCATCCGCAATCCGGCATGCGTGATCTACTCTGAGGACAACTATGCAACCACCCTGGGCGTTCCCGGAACCACAGTGGTATACGGCCATGAGAACTCCCTCGCACAGACCTACGCCGAGAAGTACGGCTATACATTCGTTTTCATTTCCAATCCTCCTATTGTGGATGAGACCATCGTGATCCGTCACAGCCTGAATTTGGGCAGCAATATCGCTATCAACTATGTTGTTAACGGTACACAGTTAGAAGGCTACGACTCCTACTACATGGTCTGCGAGCTGCCCGTCTACGAGGGTAACGAGCCGGTTTCCATTGAGTCCATAGTAGTAGAGCCTGAAATGAGAGACGGCCTGTACTACTTTGTCCTGGAGGAGCTCAATGCACTGCAGATGACCAACGAAGTCAATGCCTACCTCTGTCTAACCAAGGGCACACAGAACTACACCTCCAACATAGATACCTATAGCATTGCTACCTATGCCTACAACCAGTTGAACAAGGAAAGTGCCTCCGATGCACTGAAGGCTGTTTGTGCCAACCTCCTCCGCTACGGCGGAGTTGCCCAGACCTGGAAGGGCTACCGCACCGATGCTCTCGCATATGATAATATGACCGAGGCCCATCTGAATTATGTAAGTGACCCGGAGTCTGTGGAATTCGGAGATACCAACCGCATCCTCTCCGATCTGGAGGAGCCCACCATAAGCTTCGCCGGCAAGAGCCTCATCCTGGACATCAGTATCATTGCCCGCTTCATCGTGGACATCACCGCCTTTGAGGGAGATCCCAAGGATTTGGACATCTATGTGCGTTATACCGATATCTACGGCAAGACACAGAATGTATACCTCTCCGGCGGTTGCAGTGTCTATGACGCCTCCCGAAATCTGTATGCATTCGACTTCGACTACCTCCGTGCTACGGAGCTGCGTAGCCCCCTCCGCGTGCAGATCTTCCATAACGGCACTCGTGTGTCCCAAACTCTGGAATACAGCGTAGATACCTACGGCAACGGCAAGACCGGTGTCATCCTCAGCCTGATGCAAGCCGTCATGGCCTACAGCGACAGCGCCAAGGCCTACTTCATGGAGACCTTTGGTTAAAGGCACAAAATACGTCTCATACGAGTTTCTACGCCCTGACGGGCTATAAAAAGTAGCCATTTGCGAATGTCTACTTTTTAAAGAAACTCAGTATAAGTATAATATATCCTTTCTCGTCTCAAAAGCCCTTGGGATTCCAACAGGCTTGGGATCCCAAGGGCTTCTTTGCATAGGTATGGTATCAGAAGAAACTATTCAGGGGGATATAGAGGGCGAAGCGGAATTCGCCGGTGAGGTACCAGACCCAGGTTGCACGTGTGGCGGCGAAGGCTAAGAGGGCAAAGACCAGGGTCAGGAGCATGGTTGCGCCGTTGCAGTAGGAGCGATATTCCCCGGTGATGTGGAATAGCAGGCTGATGATCCATGCAAGGACCAGCAGCAGGGCAAAAAACTGGAAGATGCCCAGGGTCTTATCCAAGGGAGACAGGAGGGCCGTCAGCAGAAGGAGCCTGTTAGGCAGCTTGCCTGCGGAGGTGACCTGTCGGAACAGCTTAAGAAGCTCCGTGCCGAGGGGAGCGGTCCTCTGCCTTCCCCTGCCCAGGAGCAGGAACAGCCAGCCGTAGAGGAAGCTGAAGCCGTATGCCGCCACAGGCACAAGGGTCGCTACTGCCCATGGCATAAAGAAGTCCTCTAAATACAGGAAGCCAAAGAGAAGGGTGCCTATGGAGGTAAACAGAACGGAGGTCATAAGGGTCAAGACCCCACGAAGGTTCTCACTGAGGGGCCCTCTTTCCCGGTGTGCCCTTGGGAAGCTCCTCCACCACTGCAGGTCTGTAGGGCGTGAAGCTGCCCCACTCTCCCCACCGACAGGTGCAGGGGGTGCCTCCGACTCTCCCCAGGGTACGTGGTATGCCCATTCCTCCTCGGATTCTGCTGTCTCATCCTCACGGAGTGGAGCGTCCTTCTCCGGCACCCCTGTTTCTTGGGGGAAGAAGGGGGCCTCCTTCGCCTCAGAAGGCTGTTCCTTTGGTCCCTGTTCTGCGTTGCGGAGCTCCTTGAGCCGCTCTGTCAGACGAATGGGTCTCTTGGGTGCAGGAGCCGCTTCCCTATACTCCTTCCCACATTGGGGATTGTGGCAAAAGCCGTCCTCCCCCTTAATTTCACCGCATACAGTACAATACCGTCCCATAGCCGCCTCCCCATATCATCGAATCTCCCTATTATTATATATACAAAGGGTCCCCCCGTCAAGAGATTATGGGAAGGGAAAGGATATTTCCCAATTTCCGAATTTAGGTCTTTCTTTTTTCAGCTTTTCATGGTATAATGGTTCAAAATTTATGCTGCAAAAAAGCGTTATCCCATCGGGAGGTTCCCTTATGCCTAAGTATTTGAAAAGAATCCTTTGTTTCCTATTCTGCATCCTGCTGTGTACCCAGGTCTTTGCCACCGGCGAAGAGAGTCTCAAGGGGGTCATTGACAAGTTCCTCATTGACCAGGGGCTGGATGCATCCAATTTTTCTATGAGCTACTACAATCCCGTCAGCGGAGAGAGCTACAGCTTCAACGCCGATGGCTTCTTCCCCGTAGATCGGCTGCGGTTCCTGCCCACCCATATGTACTTCTACGAGGAGGAGATCAAGGGCACCTTTGAGCCCGAGACCCCGGAGGACCCCCCCTATACCATCGGCGGAATGTCCCTGGAGGATTGCCGTTATCACAGCATCATCAAGGGCGAGACCATGATCTCAGAGAAAATGCAGGCAGAGATCGGCACCGCCATGCAGTATCTGGAGCTGATAAATCAGCGTTACGGTCAGTTGAATCCCAATGATCTGCCTACAGAGTATTGGAACGGCAGGACCTTAAACGCCGCCTTCCTCATGAACTGCATCCGCATGGTTTCTTCCCGTCCCGAGCTGTATACGGGACTCATGGCCAATTATGCTATGGTCCAGGAGGACAACGCCTTTGCAGATGGCTCTGTTTCCTACCCCATTGTGCAGATCCGTGACGAGGCAGAGGACCGAGTCACTGCAGTGGCAGAGGTTTCCGCTCCCCAGAATTTCCTGATCGTTGCATCCGTCAAGGGTGCCGCCCGTGGGGATGCTGTTCTGGGCAAGCTGAATACCGAGATCTGCAACTACATTCTCAGACAAGTGGGAGAGGCTCCCATTGAGAACACCCCCAAGGAGACCTCTAAGTACAACAATTCCAGCTACTACATCGGCGAGGAGCGATTGGAGAAGGACGACACTCTGCGCCACTGGCTCATCCTGGCCTTCGCTATTTTTGCGGTGCTGGCAGCGGTCGCCATCATCATACACCGGATCCGGCGAAACCGCCACAGACATTATTAATTACGATTCAGGGCTGTCTCACAAACCATTGTGAGACAGCCCTCGATGTTATGCTTGCAGGTACCGTGCCAGGATGGTTGCGATCTGGGCACGGGTCGCGGTGTTACGGGGAGCCAGCTTGCCGCCGCCTACACCGTTGATCAGACCGTTCTCGATGGCCCAGTTCATAGGCTTAAGAGCATAGCCGCTGATGTCCCGGTTATCTGCAAAGGGAGGCAGGGTGTCGGGAGCCTCGGGACTGCCCTCGTAGCGGTAGAGGATGGTCGCGATCTGCTCACGGGTAATATTGCCATCAGGATTGAAGCGGTCCGGCTTTACGCCTGTGACCACACCCCGATCTGCAGCCCAGATGACCGCATCGGTGTACCATGTCTGAGGCACATCCTTAAAGGGATTGCTGAGACCCTCTACAGAGGGAGAGCCTGCGGCACGGTAGAGGATGGTTACCAGCATGGCACGGGTCACGTTCCCCGTGGGGTTGAAGCGTCCCTTACCTACACCGTTCATAAGCCCCTGCTCTACCATGAATTGAACAGAGTCCTCATACCAGCTGCCCGGCTGGATATCGTTGAATACGGGAGTCTCCGGCTCTGTGGGCTCAGTGGGATCCGGTTCTGTAGGCTCTGTGGGCTCAGTAGGCTCCGGTTCCGTGGGATCCGGTTCTGTAGGCTCCGTGGGGTCCGGCTCCTGGGTGCCGCGATCCGTGTAATCCGGGATCCGTTCCTCATCGGAGACAATGATCTGGAGGATCGCAGAGCCCATCATGGACTGATCCTCATCTCTCGTCATGGTGTACAAAAACTCTGCATAGCCCTCCTGCAGACAGGTAACCGTACCGTCTGTCTCGGCTACAGCAACATCGGGAGTATGATTCTCTACTGTAATGGTGCAGCCCTCACGGGTCCCCGGTGCCCAGGGCAGATCCAGGAACAGACCCTTGTACCCCGTAGGCAGGGTAAAGAGACCGTCGGTAATGGAATAGGCATCCTCCTCTGCCAGGATCCGCAGACACCCGTTGCCGTACATCATGTAGTCCCCACCGTCAAATTCCATGACAGAGCCATCAATGAGCATACCGTTGGCATGGGCGTAGCACAGACCCATATTCTGTCCCTGCCAATAATCTCCGTAGGACAGCCAGCCGCAGGTATAGACCTGACCCTTTTCCATAAGGTCCTTGTCCGTTACACCGTCCAAATAATGCCAGCCGTCAGAGCCGCCCCATTCCTTATCGCACTGATTGGACAGGAATGCTACACAAATATTGTTGACAAAATTGAACAGAGCTCCAACTCCCCGGGGGAAGCCGTCGCTGTACAAATAAAAGCTCTCTCCCGTATAATAGGCTCTCACCTTGTCGATCGCCTCGGGAGGCAGGTTCTCCTCGTCGTATGCAGGAGTCACGAATTCTACCGTATCGAAGTAGATCCACCGTGCCATGTACTCCCGATCCGTGGTGCTCTCTGCCAGCCACAGGGGATCGTACAGCTCCCACTGACCGTTGAGGTACACGAAGATCCATGCGTGACCGTCCATATTGAACAGGTCCACTGTATTGGTCTGCATATCCCCACGCCAGCCGTCGCCCAAAACCGCAGGAATCCCCAGGGATCGGAGGAGAGTCTGGATCAGGAAGGCATAGCTCAAGCAGTTGCCCTCTCTGCGGTAGAAGGTGTCCGATGCATAGGCAGAGGTATTCACGTCATAGTAAATATTCCGTGCTACCCAGTTGGAAACGGCATCCGCCTTCTCCTTAGGGGTGGTGCAATCCTTGGTAATGACCTGTGCCAGGGTCAGAAGGATCTGGCGGTCCTCCTCTGTGCCGTAGTGAAGCTCCAGCGCAGCCTCGGGATGGGCCTTGACGTAGAAGTCCTCTAAGTAGCGGAAGGTATCCTCCACGCGCTGAGGAGTGATCTCGCTGAGTTTGCCGGTAAAGGTGGGGCGTGCCATAGCCTTGGTCTCTGCAACTCTACGGGTATAGCAGCAACGGTCAATGCTGTGGGGTGCCTCTTCACGGGCGGAAACGCCGGGAAGAAGGCTCAGAAGCAGAACCAGGGACAGGGTAAGTGCGATCAGTCTCTTACACATCATACAGGTGCTCCTTTCGTATATTGCAGGTCTTGCATTAGGAAAGCTCCGCAACTACCTCTACCTCCACAAGGACACCCTTGGGGAGGGCGGAGACCGCTACGCAGCTCCGTGCAGGCTTGCCGGTGAAATACTCGCCGTAGATCTGATTGAAGGCAGCAAAATTGCCCATATCCGTCAGGAAGCACAGGGTCTTGACTGCCTTGTCCATGGAGCTGCCGGCTGCCTCTAAGACTGCCTTGAGGTTCTCCATGACCTGCTTGGTCTGGCCTGCAATATCCTGTGCCTCTACAGTTCCGGTCATGGGATCAATGGGGATCTGCCCGGAGGTGTAGACCAGGGAGCCTACCTTCATAGCCTGAGAATAGGGGCCGATGGCTGCGGGAGCCAGTTCTGTAAATACCTTTTCCATACGTAAACCTCCATAGTGATTAGGATAGTATTATCATAGCAAATCTATGAAGGTTTGTCAAATAATTCCGGGGTGAAATTTCCTTGGAACTATTTTCAGTTTATTCCGTCAAATAGATAAAGAACCTGAAAGGAGATCCTGTTATGAAAAAGATCCTGTTAGCCTGGGTATTGCTTTTTGCCCTGGCCCTGTCTATGGCAGGCTGTACCTCAGAGGCAACGGAGCCCACTCTCTCCGCCCTGCCCTTGCAGAAGGAGGCTCTTACCTTAGAGCTGCTGTCTGCTGTGGTCCGGCAGCCTGTAGAGTCTGCCCCCTCCGACTCCCTGCTCTCCGGCTCCATGGCAGAGCTGGCACTGTCCCTGCTGCAGAACAGTCATGTTCCCGGGGAGAACACCCTTCTGTCCCCCTATTCCCTGTACATCTCCCTTGCCATGGCAGGCAACGGTGCACAGGGACAGACCTTAGTGCAGATGGAGTCCCTCTTGGGGATGTCCGCAGAGGAGCTCAACCCCTACCTGCTGAGCCTCCAGACCTCTGCCGGTGCAGAGCTGTCCCAGGCCAATTCCCTGTGGCTCCACGAGAGGCTCCCTGTGCAGGAGACCTATTTGCAGACCCTTAAGAACTATTATGAGGCACAGGTCTACAGTGCTCCCTTCGACGACGGGACCTTAGAGGCCATGAACCAATGGATCCAAGAGGAAACCGCAGGACGGATCCCCCGGGCACTGGACCAAATGAATCCCAATGCCATGATGTATCTGATCAACGCACTGGCCTTCGATGCTGTCTGGGAGACGGCATACAGCACCGACAATATCGGCGAGAATCCCTTCTTCAGCCCCCATGGGAGCCACACGGTAGAAATGATGAGCTCCGAGGAGAACGTCTATCTGAGCTGTGGCAGAGCCATAGGCTTCATGAAGGACTATGCAGGCGGCAGATACAGCTTCTTCGCACTGCTGCCCCACGACGGCGTCTCCTTAGAGGACTATCTAAGCTCTCTGACCGGAGAGGAGCTGCTGTACGCAGTAGAGAATGGAGAATCCTGTCCCGTAATGGCAACCATGCCCAAATTGACCCTGGACACCTCCGTTGAAATGAAGGAGGTCCTGAAGGCTATGGGGATGACCGACGCCTTTGCTATGGAGGCTGATTTCAGCGGCATAGAGACAAGCAAGAGCCTCTATATCGGACGGATCCTCCACAAGACCTCCCTCCAAGTAGACGAAGCAGGCACCAAGGCCGGAGCCACCACCGTAACAGAGATCGTTACTAAGGGCGTGGCCCTGCATCAGAAGACCGTATTCCTCAACCGCCCCTACGTCATGGGCATCTATGACAAGGAAAACCACTGTTTCCTCTTCCTGGGCACCGTCAGCGAGCCGTAAGCAGATTTCAATTTGTAATACTGTTTTTCAATGAAAAGCAGACACTTTTTATTGAAGCCTTTGTGCCACAATTGACACATAAGACGCCTCATACAAGTTTCTACGCCCTTACGGCATTTCTTGGCGGCTTTGCCGCCATGCCGCTTACCAGCGGCATAATAAAACGGTTAATCCGTTTTATTAGAAATAAGTATAATACCCAGCTCCCGTTCCTCCGGTGGGGGAACGGGAGCTGTGCATCATATATGGTCTACCTCTACCAGGTGGGTCTCCTGGATGCGGTAGATATGGGAGCAGAGGCGTAGGACGCTGGGGCGGTGGGTGGAGAGGATGCAGGTCTTGTGCTTCATGGAAGCGATGTTGGCAAGGACCTGTTCCTCCGTCTCTAAGTCCAGTGCAGAGGTGACCTCATCTAACAGGAGAATGGGGGCATCTGCCAGGATGGCACGGGCAATGGCCAGACGCTGGTTCTGTCCCACGGACAGGGAGCTGCCACGCTCCTTCAGCCGGCAGTAGATCCCACCGGGGAGCTTGCGGACGAATTTCTCCGCACAGGCCAGCCGCAGAGCCTCGTAGAGTTCTTCGTCTGTGGCTTCCGGCTTCACCAATCGCAGGGTATCTGCAATGGTACCGGAGAAGATCACGTTGTCCTGGGGTACGTAGGAAAACAGTGCTCTGGTAGAGGGAGACAGAGCAATGGTCTCCCCCCCGCTGTGGACACAGGCGGTGCCGCTGCTTGGACGCAGGAGTCCCAGGAGGATACGGAACAGGGTGGTCTTGCCGCTGCCGGAGGGACCCACAATAGCTACCAGCTCATTGGGTTGGATCTCCAGCCGGAGGGAATCCAGGACCAGGTCCCGCTCCTGGTATGAAAACTGCAGGTCACGGAGCTCCAGCTCAATGGGCTGCTCCCTGCGGATCAGCTCCTCTACCCGTTCCCGATCCTCCATATTCTCCCGTGGGAGCTCCAGAATGGTCATAATCCTGCGAGCAGAGGTGGTCCCCTCGATAGCAGAGGGCACCAGCTTGATCAGAGAGGACAGTGCAGAGGACAGCTGTCCCGCAAGCTGAATAAACAGGATCATGGTGCCGAAGTCGATCTGATGAGACCAGAGGCGATAGGCACCCCAGCCTAAGCAGGAGTAGCTGATCACCGTACTCACCGTAGACAGGAAGGAGGAGTTGATCACCGAGGTGTGGGTAAATGACATGGAGGTATCAAAGTACTTCTCCTGGACCTTGTAAAGTCGGGATACGAAGACCTCAACTAAGTTAAAGGCCTTAATGCTCTGTGCAGTCTGGAGGGTCTCCTCATGGAAGGCCATCATCTCTGCACTGACATCCCGCATTTGGTTGCTGAGCAGACGCATCTTGCCCAGGAAGGGTCTTGCCGCCAGCATGGACACGGGAGCCGTCAACAGGGAGATTACTGCCATAGTGGGATCATAGAACAGGATTACAGCCAGGGAGGCCATGAAGCGTGTGGTCTGGATCACCAGGGTAGGGACCCAGCCCAGGACACTGTTTGCAACCGTGGTCACATCCGTGTTGATACGGCTGAGAAGGTCGCCGGAATGATACCGATGGAGGGATTCCCAATCTGTATGGAGGAAAAGCTCAAAGACCTCCGCTCTCAAGGAATTGGATACCCTGAGATTGATCCGGGAGGTATAGTAGGACACCAGGGCGTTAAGGAGGATATTCAGTATGGCAAGACCCACTACGGTGCCGCCGTAGGTCAGGATCCGCCATCCGCCGTAGCCGTCCATGCTGCCCATTTTTACAATGGAGTTAAACAGTTCCTTGGAGGCCAGGGCAGAGAGCATACTCATGGCGGTCCCCAACAGACCCAGGAGAATATAGGTCATAATGGCACGCCTGTAGGCACGCATATGGCCGTAGATCCAACGGGTCTCCCGTAGGACCTCACGGAGGGTGCCGTTTTCGATGTACTTCTTAAGCTTGCGGAGCAAAGAGCCCCCTCCTTTCGGAACTGATCTTATTTCCTGGCAGTACGGCGAGCCAGCTCTGCCTTGAGTTCCTCGTTAAGCTTCTGTGCCTCCAGGGCCTGGGTCTTCTTGGCCTGTTCTTCCTTGGACTGGTCTGCAACAGTGGTGGCAACGGGAGTATCATCCTTCTCCTCCTCCTTACGGGAATAGCCGTAGCCGTAACCGTAGCCGTAGCCGTAGCGGCGGTAGCTGTCAGAGTACTTGTAGCCGTAGCTGTAGCCGTAGGTGCTGGAGTACTTGGAGCCGTAACCGTAACGGGTGGTGCCTGCCTGGGTGTGGTTGAGGACACAGCCCAGAATGGGGATCTCTACGGAATTGAGGGCTTGGAGGGCGTTGAAGATCTGGGTGGTGCTTGCTAAGTCCTGACGGACCACGTAGAGTGCACAGTCAGCATACTTGGCAATGGTGGCTGCGTCAGACAGGATCCCCGCGGGAGGCGTGTCAATAATGATGTAGTCCACGTGCTCACGGAGGGAGTCGAAGAGCCGTTTCAGCCTGGGGGTATCCAGCAGGGGCTGGGGACGGTCCGTAGTCTTGTCCCCGGACAGGAGATACAGGGAGGAATGGGGTACACTAAGGAGGCTCACCGTCTTGGCATTGTCGGAGAGGAACTCTACCAGACCCTCGGAGGGCTGATCAATGCCCAGAGCCCCCTTAAGGGACTGCTTACGCAGGTCTCCGTCGATGAGGACCACCTTGGAGCCCTCTGCGGCAAAGCTGAGTGCTAAGTTGGTGGCCACGGTGGTCTTGCCCTCATTGGGGATGGTACTGGAGATCATGAGGATATGGGCGTGACGGTGATCCATAGCCTTCTGCACCTTGACACGGAGGTTGCGGATGGACTCGCTGAAAATAGAGCCTACACGGCTGTTGGTAATGGTAATGGTCAGATTGTTGGAATGAGACCGCTTCTTCAGCTTGATACCGGGGACGTAGGCAAGGCACTTTAGGTTGATGAGCTTGCGGAGGTCGTCGGCAGAGTGGACGGTCTTGCGGGACAGGGCCAGGAGGAAGATCAGAAGCAAGCCTGCCAGGAATACGGGAATGGTTGCACGGATGCCTGTCTCCACCGCATTGTTGGTGTTCATAGGGGTGGTGGAGGGACCCAGGGGCATATTGATAACATCAATACGGGTGTCGCCTAAGATGGTGCTGGCCGCCTTGGGGTAGACGGTAATGGTAGCCTTGAGGAGATCATAGGCGTGCTGGGCGTTGCTGCCGGTAACCGTCAGGGTGAAGAGGGCAGAGTCTGCTGTAGCTGTAGCATTGATGGTGCCGGGGATGTAGGACATATTCAGCTCCTGCTTCAGCAGACGCTGTGTATTCTCACTGCGGATGATATAGGGGAAGGTGGCAGACAGGGTCTGGGCCGCAGTGGTGTTGATAAAGGTGGATTGGCTGAGAATATCCGTAGTGGCATAGTAGCTGGCACGGACGGAGAATACAGCCTCTGAGGAATAATAGGGGCTGTAGCTCTTGTCCGCCTTCCGATAGGACAGGAAGCCCACAGCAATGGCTGCAGCGATCACGATCCAAATCAGTCTCTTGCAGGCTGTAAAGAAGTTGTGGAGAACCACTCTGGGATTAAAGCCGGAGAACAGATCTTGTCTGGGATCATCCATTTCGCTTCCCCTCCTTTCCGGAACGTTGGGACCTGTCTGAGGTGGCTTGCTTGCCGCTGTTCTTGCCGTAGCCGTAACCGTAGCCGTAACCGTAGCCGTACTCATAGCCGCCGGTACGGAAGCTAAAGGCCTTGAAGGAGCGGACATTGTTGAATACGAAGCCCAGGAACTCACTGTTGGTATCCATGAGGTTGTCAATGGCGTCGTTAATGATCATAGAGGGAGCCATATCCTGGCGGACGACCAGGATGGAGGCATCGGCAACATCGGCCAGGACCTCGGCATCGGCAAAGAAGCCGATCGGAGGCGTGTCGATAATGATGTAGCTGAATTCCTCCCGAAGAGCACAGATCAGCGGCAGGAGGGTGTCTCGGGAAATGGCCTCTGCCTGCTTGCGGCGGACGGAGGAGGTGTAGAGGGTGTGGAGGTGGGTGTTCTCGTTATAGACGACGGCCGCCTTCAGCTCCTCCTTGGAGAAGCCATGTGTCAGGAGGGAGCCGAAATCCTTGCCCTTGGTGACCTCAGTCTCGAAGATCAGATGCTGTGCAGGCTTACGGGTATCGGCGTCTATGAGCAGGACTCTGCGGTGCTTCTGTGCAAGGGACAGGGCCAGGTTGGCGGCAACGGTGGACTTGCCCTCG
Source organism: Faecousia sp. (assembly GCA_045594585.1). Lineage (GTDB taxonomy): Bacteria > Bacillota > Clostridia > Oscillospirales > Oscillospiraceae > JAZOXB01. The sequence goes on from JAZNYV010000038.1 coordinate 13,667, forward strand.
TTCTCACTGCAGCTTGCCACAACGAAGACGCTCCGCTGCTTGGTCTCCTTGGCACGCTCCATCTGCACACGGATCTGATGTATGGTCTCCGTATAATAGAAGCTGCAGGTGGGATCGCTGATGAGGATGGACTTCTTGACCCGCTTGAGACGGTCCCTAAGGCTCAGACGGCTGTTCTCGTGGTAGATGGTAGCCAGGAGCTTGCCATCCACCTGGTGCTTGGCGCCGGTAACGGTCTGGACCGTATCATTGCGGATGGCAAGGAACAGGAGCAGTGCGATCATGGCGACCGCACCCACAGGTCCTGCCAGCTTTAGCATAGAGTTGCGGGAGGACAGGTTGGCAGGCTCCGTAGGGATGGTGGGGCCGTTGATGCTGTCAATGACTGCGGAATCGAAAACCGTGGTAGAATACTCTGTATGGCAATCAATAATGGCAAGGGCACTCTTGTAGGCCAGCTCAGGGGTATCCGCCGTAATGGACATAATGAGGATGTTGGTATTCTCCGGAACCTGGATGGAAACGGAGGCAGGGAAATAGGACAGACCCATGCTCTTGGCTGCGGCATTACGGACGATCTCACTCTCCAAGAGACCGCCGAACTGTCCCGCTACCGTATCCGTAGCCGCAATATTGACCACCGCCGTGCTGGCAGAGCTACGGGAGGTAACAGCTAAGGTAACGGTGCTGGTGTAGATGGGCTTGTCAGAGACAGCCTGCAGGAGATATACGCCCATAATGCAGGTCAGGGCGAAGATGACTACCATCCAGAAGTGGCGCAGAACAAACTTTACCAGACATAGGGGATCATAGTCGGAAAGCTCAAACCTTTTATCGTCTTTCATTGGCCCACCTCCTTACTCTACCACTACAGTGAGGATGACACTGTAGCTCAGACTTTCTTCGTTGATATAGGAGAACTTTACGTCATAGCTGCCCACACGGGAGGTGTCTACCTTGCCGGTGATCACCACATCCTTGGGGCTGACGGTCTTGCCTCCCTCGGTCTCACGGACACTGAGGATCAGGTCACGGTATTGCTCAATATCCAGCTCACTGCCCTGCTCTACGTAGGTCAGGTATTCCTTTAGCTGGATCCTGGGATGACGGGAGGTATAGTTGCGGATCTGTACCGTAAGAGTCAGTGCAGAGGTGTCCCCCGTAGAGTTGGTCACCTGGACGGTCATGGGGTACTCGCCCTCTACAGAGGTGGAGATATTGGCTGCAGAGATCCGAACGCGGGCAGAAATATCCCCGTCGATCACATCATGGACCTTAAGGTTGTCGATCAGCATGACCGTGCTGTTGACGTTATAGATCATGGGCTCCTCCAGGGAATACCTGGGCTGACGGTAGTCCGTATAGTACACATTACGGGTAAAGGTGCAGAAATTGGATGCGGAGTCAAAGACGGCGTAATGTGCCACGGCACTGTTAGAGCCTACCAGACGGGAAACACGGCGGACGATGATCCGATCCGTAATATCTCCGTCTACGTCGTCGGTTGCAATCAGTCCACGGCACAGGTCTGCATCTGTGCCTGTAACGCTGACTTCTAACTTGGCTCCGTCGCAGATGATCTTGGGTGCAACGTGGTCCACCATCACCTTGTCATAGCAGTACATGACGGAGAAGGCCAGGGCTATGACCAGGAACAGCATGATAACAATGGTTTTAATACTTCTCATAGGATATCCTCAATTCTGTATTGATAATGCAGATCAGAGATCTTGATCCGTAACGATCTTAAAGGGGTTCTCCTCCAGGAGCCTGGTCACGTAGTCCGGGGGGCAGAAGTCCCGTAGGAGAGGCAGGAGGGATTGGAAGCCGGGAGCTCTGCCACGGATATCGTGGGCATCGCTGGCCACCACGTGGGCCGTCTGATTAGACAGGAGGTACCGGGCCGTCTCGCAGGCCGTCTGTCCCAGCCTGCCCAGGAGGCTGCCCTTGTTGAGCTGGATCACATAGCCCTTGTCATACCAGCGGATGGCAAGACCCGGGGCGTTCTGTACTGCGGTATACCGCTCCGGGTGGGCTATTACGGGAATGTAGCCGTAGCTGCAGACCATGGACAGCAGATCGTCCAGCTCCCCTGCGGAGGTCTGGAAGTTAAACTCTACCAGCAGATATCGGGAGTGGTTGAGAGTGACCAGCTGTTTCTCCTCCAGGAGCCGGCGGAGATTGGAGCTGTGGGCAAATACCTCGGAGCCCGGCAGGACCCGCAGAGGGATGTCGTGCTGGATCAGCAGGGCACGGAACATGGAGAAGATCTCCGTAAAGGTCCGTCCACGGTAATTGGGGCGGGAGCCCTTAAGGTTGCAGTGTGGGGTTGCTACTACAGTATCTACTCCGTTGCGGAGAGACAGCTCCGCCATACGGCAGGCTACCCGTGCAGACTCCGCTCCGTCGTCTATCAGGGGGATCATATGGCAGTGGAGATCGATCATAGGCTCCATCCTTTCTACTCATTGGGGGAAAACCTCATAAATATCTTATTATATACTATCATATACTGAAGAGAATTTCAAGCAGGAATCCCGGATTCTGCGTAAAATATCCCTTGTATCACAGAGAAAAATGTGGTATAATAGCCAAAAATCGGAGGTGTTGCATTATGGACGTTAAAATGGAATTTGTTCTCAGAGACATTGCAGGAGATCTTCTCCTGGTTCCCGCAGGCAAGGCCGCTCTGGATCTCAACGGTATGCTGACCCTTAACGAGGTGGGCGGCGAGATCTGGCGTCTGCTCCCGGAGGTCCGGGACGAGGAGGAGCTGATCGCCCGTCTCTTAGACCTGTACGAGGTAGAGGAGCAGGAGCTGCGCAAGGACGTAGGAGACTTCCTGAACTCCCTTCGCCAGCTGGGGATCCTGTAAATTTTCTCAATTTACTGCATATTTCTCAAAATTTTTTCCCTAAAATTTTGAATTTGATGAAAAATGACAGTTGAAAACAGGGCCATAATCGTATATAATATCTGTGAAAGTATGTGCGTTACCGCAGGAACATCCGAGCTTGCGATTTCCGCATAGAAATTTAATCCAATAAATCGGAGGAAAACAAAATGTCTATTAAAGTTGGTATCAATGGCTTTGGCCGTATCGGCCGTATGGTGTTCCGCGCCAGCGTGAACTTCCCCGAGATCGAGATCGTGGGCATCAACGATCTCTGCGAGGCTAAGTATCTGGCTTATATGCTCAAGTACGACACCATGCACGGTCAGTTCAACGGAACCATCGAGGCTACCGAGAACTCCATCATCGTCAACGGCAAGGAGATCCCCATCTTCGCACAGCGTAACCCTGCTGACATCCCCTGGGGCCAGCTTGAGGCTGAGTACGTTGTTGAGTCCACCGGTCTGTTCCTGACTCAGGAGAAGGCTCAGGCTCACATCGACGCAGGTGCCAAGAAGGTCGTTATGTCTGCTCCTTCCAAGGACGCTACCCCCATGTTCGTTGTTGGCGTTAACACCGACAAGTACACCAAGGACATGAACTTCGTTTCCAACGCATCCTGCACCACCAACTGCCTGGCTCCCATTGCCAAGGTCCTCAACGACAAGTTCGGCATCACCGACGGCCTCATGACCACCGTTCACTCCCAGACCGCTACTCAGAAGACCGTTGACGGTCCCTCTGCCAAGGACTGGAGAGGCGGCCGTGCTGCTTCCGGCAACATCATCCCCTCCTCCACCGGCGCTGCAAAGGCTGTCGGCAAGGTCATCCCCGAGCTCAACGGCAAGCTGACCGGTATGTCCATGCGTGTTCCCACCCTGGACGTTTCCGTTGTTGACCTGACTGTCAACCTGGCTAAGCCCGCTTCCTACGACGAGATCTGCGCCGCTATGAAGGAAGCTTCCGAGGGCGAGCTCAAGGGCATCCTGGGCTACACCGAAGAGGCCGTTGTCTCCTCCGACTTCCTGGGCGACACCCGTACCTCCATCTTTGACGCCAAGGCCGGCATCGCTCTGACCGACACCTTCGTCAAGGTCGTTTCCTGGTACGACAACGAGATCGGCTACTCCAACAAGGTCCTTGAGCTCATCAAGGTCATGTACGCTGTTGACCACGCCGAGTAATTTCTCTCCCATATAGCAATTTAGGGCACCTGCCATCGGCAGGTGCCCTTTTTGTATGATAAATGTAGCAAGGGGACGGGTCCCCTTGTTGCATTTTTCCCATTTACAGGACGGTGTAGCCTGCGTCGGTAACGGCCTGCTTGCAGGCGGCGGGGTCGGCGGTGCCGGTGATAAGGGCGTTCTTATGCTCCAGGCTGACGGTAACGGCTTTGACACCGGGGACTGCCAGGAGGGCCTTCTCTACGTGGGCGACGCAGTGGGGGCACATCATGCCTTCGATCTTCAGTTCCATAGGTTCTGCTCCTTTCTCTTGAGTTTGGATAGGTTCTTCTTGGACTTTATGGGACTCCTCCTTGGGGCGGAAGCGGCGGAGCCGCAGAGCGTTGCTGACCACGCAGACGGAGCTGAAGCTCATTGCCGCCGCTCCGATCATGGGATTCAGCAGGCCTAAGGCCGCAATGGGGATCCCAAGGGCGTTATAGAAACACGCCCAGAACAAATTCATCTTAATATTCCCGATGGTAGCCTTACTAAGGGATATGGCAGTGGAAACAGAGCAGGGATCACTGCCCATAAGGACGATGTCTGCCGCCTCAATGGCAATATCTGTCCCTGCACCAATGGCAATACCTACGTCTGCACGGACCAGGGAGGGGGCGTCGTTGATGCCGTCGCCTACCATGGCGACTACGTGACCTGACTGCTGTAAAGCGGCGATCTCTCCCTCCTTCTTATCCGGCAGGACCCGTGCTGTAAGGTCCTCGATGCCCAAGGACTGTGCCACAGCCCGGGCCGCAGCCTCGTTGTCTCCCGTCAGCATTTTTACACGGAGCTTCATAGCGTGGAGTCGGGATACCGCTGATCTTGCCGTAGCCTTTTCCTTATCCGACAGGGCGATCCAGCCCAGGTATTCCTCCCCGCCGCAGAACAGCAGGGTCTTGGGGGGCAGGGACTCTTGGGGCAGGCAGATCCCGTGCTCCTCTAAGAAGAGGCGGGTGCCGCAGTAATAGGTCTTGCCGTTGATTCGGGCGGAAACGCCCTTTCCCGGGGTGTTACAGAAGGAATCCGCCTTGCCTAAGGCGATCCCCTTGGCTTCGCATTCCCTTACCACAGCCTTGGCAATGGGGTGCTCAGAGAACTGCTCCAGGGTGCCGGCGATGGAAAGAAGCTCTGTCTTGCCGGACAGCTCCGTAACGAAGAGCTTGCCCTCTGTAAGGGTCCCGGTCTTGTCCATGACCACCGTATCCACCTTGTGGAGGGTCTCCAGAGCCTCCCCGGAGCGGATGAGGATGCCGTGCTTGGCCCCCTGTCCCGTGGCTACCATAATGGCAACGGGGGTGGCAAGTCCCAGGGCACAGGGGCAGGAGATCACCAGTACGGAAATAGCCGCAGACAGGGCAAAGTGGAGCTCTCTGCCTGCTATGAGCCAGCCTGCCAGGGTCAGCAGGGCAATTGCCATGACAGTAGGAACGAAGATCCCTGCCACCTTGTCAGCCAAACGGGAAATAGGTGCCTTGGAGCTGCCTGCTTCCTCTACCAATCGGATCATACGGGCAAGGGTGGTATCCTCCCCTACTCTCTCGGCACGGAAGGTCAGACTGCCGCTCTGGTTCACCGTGGCGGAATAGACCTTGGAGCCCGGAGCCTTCTCTACAGGGAGGCTCTCCCCTGTCAGGGCACTCTCATCTACGAGGGAGGTGCCCTCTGTGACCACACCGTCCACAGGGATCCGTCCGCCGGGAGCTACACGGATCAGTTCCCCTGCCCGTACCTCTTGGGTAGGGAGGGAGATCCACCTGTCCTGACGGTATACCGTTGCGGTCTGTGGAGACAGCTCCATAAGAGACAGGATGGCCTCTCCCGTCTTGCCCTTGGATCGGGTCTCGAAGAACTTGCCCAGTGTCACAAGGGCCAGGATCATAGCCGCAGATTCATAGTAGAGATTGTGAGTGTCCCCCTTGCCCATAGCTATGGCAACTGTAAGGACCAGGCTATAGACCAGGGCAGAGCCGGAGCCTACAGCAATGAGGCTGTCCATATTGGGAGCCCCGTGAAGCAGGGTCTTAAAGCCCTTGGAAAAATACACACCATTCACCAGGACCACAGGCAGGGTCAGTGCAAGCTGGACCAGTGCCAGAGGCAGACCGTGCAGAGGCTGAGGCAATCCGATCATATGCCCCATGGTAAAATACATAAGAATGGCAAGAAGGGGGAAGGAGATCCACAGCCGCCGCTTCATACCCTCTAAGGGGGAAGGATCCACTGCCTTCTTCTCCCCCGGGTTCAGGAGCTCTGCCCCATAGCCTGCCTCCGTAACAGCGGAAATAATGGCCTCAGAGGACAGACGGCTCTCGTCGTATTCCGCCTCCATGGAGCCTCCAAGGAGGTTGACCGATACGGCCTTCATACCCTCTAACCTCTCCGTCACTCTCTGGACCCGTGCCGAACAAGCCGCACAGGTCATACCCGTGACCTTGTACCGTTCCTTCTTCAAAGCCCATCCCTCCTGTCTGTTTCATCTACGCAGATTATACCACTCCCCCGCCGAAAATGCAACCCTCCGGAAAGCATCAAGTTCCGATTTATTACAACCGAAGGGAGCGATAAATCGGAATTTCACTTCTTCCCTCTTCACTGTTACCTATCACCTCAAAAAAGCGGGGGGACGGCATTGCCGTCCCCCCTTGGGGTTTATGCGATATTACAGGTTCCTACCGGAGATCAGCCCAGGAAGCGAGCCATGATGACGGCAAGCTGTGCACGGGTTGCGGTAGCAGTGGGATTCAGGTTGCCCTTGCTGTCGCCCTTGAAGATGCCGTTGGCAACTGCCCAGTTCATAGCAGCCTGTGCCCATGCGCTGACAGTATCAGCATCGGTGAAGGTGAGCTCGATCTCGACCTCTTCTTCGCCGCAGGCACGCCACAGAATGGTAGCGATCTGCTCACGGGTCACGTTCTTGTCGGGAGCGAAGAGCTCCTCGGTAACACCCAGAACGATGCCCTGCTCCTGTGCCCATGCAACAGCCTCTGCATACCATGCATCAGCGGCTACATCGGTGAAGGTAGCAGCAGCTTCTGCCTCGGGGCAGCCGGCTGCACGCCACAGGACGGTGACCATCATTGCACGGGTAACCTTGCCCATGGGAGCGAACTCGGTCTCGCTGACGCCGTTCATGAGGCCATTGACATACATGAACTCAACGCCCTCGTAGTACCATGCGGACTCTACCACATCCTCGAAGGGGAGAACGATCTCGGGAGCCTCGGTGACGATGGTGATACGGCCTTCGCCGTTGATATCGCCATAGTTTGCACCCAGGGGGCTGTTGTCAGCCTTAATGGTGGCCTCGGGGAAGGACTTAGCGTAGTTGGCAAGTACCATGTAATCTTCCATGACATAGTCCTTAACGTTGACAGCGCCCTCGAACATTGCGAAGCCGTCGCCCAGGTCACGGAGGGTGTAGTTGTAGCCTGCCATCTTGTAGGTCTTGGTCAGATCCAGGTCCTCGCCGCCGATCTTGACGTTCTTAACGCGATA
>JAZNYV010000039.1:0-9625 GCA_045594585.1 Faecousia sp.
GGACGTGGTATAGCGGTCCGAGAGCATGACGCCCCCCTCTTTGTAATAGCTCCCCCAAACCTTCCGATAGGCGGCAAAGCGGTCCACTGCATAGAAGGTAGAAGCGGCATAGGCGTTAACATCGGAGGGACGGGACCCAAACTCCCCGCCCAAATACATACGGATCAGTGCCGAGGAGGGCTCGGAATACTGAGGGAATACCATGGTGCGGAATTCCTTCCCAATGGCACAGAGTCTCTTGGTGAGCAGGGAGAATTGTGTAGACTTACCGGAACCGTCGGTTCCCTCGAATACGATCAGCTTTCCCATATATATTACCCTTTCATTCGTTCTTTTAGTGCGGCAAAGATAAATTTAGGCAAACGGAGCATCCGTTTGAAGCGGCGAGGCTCCTTGATCAGGCGATAGAGCCACTCTAACTGGAGACGGATCATCCACCGGGGAGCCCGTTTGACCGTCCCTGCAATGCCGTCCAGGGTGCCCCCTAAACCGCACATCAGCTTCACCCCTAAGGCATCTCTGTACTTGTGCATAAAGTATTCCTGCTTGGGAGAGCCCAGGCAGACATACAGGGCATCGGCCTGTGCCTCATTGACCCGATTGAGGACGGAAAGCTCGTCGGCATAATAGCCGTCAGCAGTGCCGCAGATGATGAGGCCGGGATTCTGCTCCAGCATCTTCTCCGCAGCACGCTCCGCCACACCGGGCTTGCTGCCCAGGAGGAAGAGACGGGTCCCCATCTCCGCCATAATGGGGAGCATATTGGTGGCAAACTCGATCCCTGCCACCTTCTCCTTGAGGGGGGTCTTAAGGAGCTTGGCTCCCAGAAGCACACCTGCACCGTCGGGGAGCACCAGCTCCGCACCGTTAAGCAGGTCACGGAAGTCCCGGTCATGGAGGGCCTCATATGCCATCTCTGCATTGGGGGTCACGCAATAGCAGGTCTTGTACCCATCCAGGATCTCTCTGCCCCTTGCCAGAGCCTCCTCCATGGTCACGTTATCATATCTTACGCCTAAAACCTCTGTCTTCATACACACACCTCTCCAGTATACAGTTACAAACATTCTACCACAGATTCCTCCTTTTGTCTATAGAAATATGGAAAACTCCCATCCCCGGCAGAATGCCGAAAATGGGAGCCTTCGTATGATGAAAAGGAGCGGGCAAGGGGGATAGCCTGTAGCTCCTTATCATATCCTATATTCAGTATACATGATAGAGATCCGCAGAAACGGAAGCCTCATGTATATATTACATCATATCTCGTGTAAAGTCAATACATTATTTCTCATGTATGATATATTGTAAGCCAGCATCGGAAAGGAGCGAGTGTCCAATGTATGTCTACCCCCGTCTGCGAGATTTCCGTGAGGATCGGGATCTGTCTCAGAAGGAGATCGCCGCCCTCATCGGCACTACCCAGCAGTATTATTCCGAATACGAGCGTGGCATTCGAGAGATCCCTCTCCACATTTTCATCCAACTGGCCCGATTCTACAATGTATCCTTAGACCGCCTGGCAGAAAATTGCACCGTTACACAAAAATAGCAAGCACAGAAGATCGTTTCGCTTCTGTGCTTGCTTTTTTATTCATTATTCAGATGTACGTCCAACTGGGGGTAGGGGATGGAAATACGCTCCTTGTCAAATTCCCGTTTCACTTCTTCGTTAATATAGTCCTTTACGGGCCAGTAGTCCTCTGTTGCGGTCCAGCCTCGGAATTTGTATTCTATGGCACTGTCTAAATAAGCATTCAGCAGGACCTCGGGTGGCGGATCATTTAGGAGCTTAGGGTGGTGGGCCGCTCTGAGAATGGCGGCCTTTACCTTGTCCATATCGTCGTCATAGGCGGCGGTGAAGCACAGCTCCACCCTGCGGCGGCCCGCTACGGAATAATTGCAGATCCGGGCGGTAGCCGCATCGCTGTTGGGGATATAGATGGTCCTGCCGTCCGGGGTCAGCAGACGGGTGTAGTTCATGGTGATCTCCTCCACAGTGCCGCTGTCTCCCCCAATGTCTACGAAATCCCCTGCGTGGAAGGGCTGGGTGGTCAGCAAACTAAAGCTGCCCACTACATTGGAAAGGGCATTCTGTACCGCAAGGGAAATCGCCAGGGATACCACGCCCAGAACAGCGATCAGTGAGCTGACGTCAATGCCCAGACAGCTTGCGGCAATGAGTACCACAATGGCATAGAGCAAGATCCGCATGAGTGTTTTGAGAAAGCTGAACATGGTACTATTCAGTTTGGATCTCTGCAGGACCTTATCAAAAAGCTTGAGAACGACTCTGCTAAGCAGTATGCCGATCAGCAGAATTCCCAGAGCAGGAAGGATCCGCTCAACACTGATGGTGGCCAAAATATCTTCCATAGCTTATTCTCCTTCTTTCTCCTTACCGGTAGATGCATTCACGAAAGCCATGAGCTCGTCACCGGTAATGGTCTCCTTCTGCAGGAGGTACAGGGCGATCTCGTCCAAGAGTTCTCTCTTCTCGCAGAGCAGTGTCTTGGCATCCTCGTAGCAGGCTCTTAAAATCTTGCGAACCTCTTCGTCAGCCTCTGCGGCAGTGCTCTGGGCACAATTCATATAGGCTTCCCCATCTAAATACTCACTACGGGAAGCAGCCAGGGCCATGGTGCCGATCCTGTCGCTCATACCGAACTGGGTCACCATTCTCCGTGCCAGGTCTGTTGCACGCTGGATGTCGTTTGCCGCTCCCGTGGTTTGGGTGGCGAAGACGGTCTGCTCTGCCGCTCTGCCTCCCAGGAGGGTCTGGAGCTGGATCAGCAGTTCTTCCTTAGAGTTGAGGAATTTCTCCTCCTCCGGCATCTGCATGGTATAGCCCAAGGCTCCGGAGGTATGGGGTACGATGGTGATCTTGGATACAGGCTGGCTGTGCTTCCGCAGGGCGGCAACCAGTGCGTGACCCACCTCGTGATAGGCAACGATCCGTTTCTCCATATCTGTCAGCACAGTACCCTTCTTCTCTGTACCTGCGATCACGGTCTCGAAGGATACCAGCAGGTCCTCCTGGTTCACTGCCTGCCGTCCCATGCGTACTGCACGGAGGGCTGCCTCGTTGACCAGGTTGGCAAGGTCTGCACCTACTGCACCTGCAGTAGCCTGGGCGAGCTTACGCAGGTCCACGTCCTCGGACAGGTGGATGTTCCGTGTGTGGACCACAAGGGTCTGATACCGTCCCTCTAAGTTGGGGCGGTCAATAATAATCCGGCGGTCGAAGCGGCCTGCACGGAGGAGAGCCTTGTCCAGGACCTCGGGGCGGTTGGTAGCCGCTAAAATGACCACGCCCTTAGAGGAGTCGAAGCCGTCGATCTCTGCCAGGAGCTGATTTAGGGTCTGCTCCCGCTCGTCATTGCCGCCGAAGCGGCTGTCACGGCTGCGGCCGATGGCGTCGATCTCATCAATAAAGATAATGGCAGGTGCTACCTTGGAGGCCTCCTTAAACAGATCACGGACACGGCTGGCACCTACGCCAACGAACATCTCCACAAAGTCAGAGCCGGAAATGGAAAAGAAGGGCACGTGAGCCTCACCTGCCACAGCCTTGGCAAGGAGGGTCTTGCCCGTACCGGGGGAGCCCACCAGGAGTGCACCCTTAGGCAGCTTGGCACCGATGGCCGTATATTTCTGAGGGTTGTGAAGGAAGTCAATGATCTCCACCAGGGATTCCTTGGCCTCATCCTGTCCCGCTACATCGCGGAAGGTGACTCCGGTCTCCTTCTCCATATAGACTTTGGCCTTGCTCTTGCCAATGGAGCCGATGCCGCCTCTCTTGGATATATTCCGCATAAAGACGAGGGTGACCCCCAGGAAGGCCAGGGGCAGGATCAAGCTGGAGATCACATAGAGGAGGGTGCTCTGCTCCGTAAGCCTGCCTGTAAACTGAGCACCGCTCTCCCACAGGGGGCGGACCAGATCCGTCAGCTCCACATAGGGCAGAGGCGTGGTATAGTAAATGGTCTTGTTCTTCTGGGTATCATCCTTGCGGGTAAAGGATATCTTCTCGTAGGCGATCTCTACCTCGGCGATCTCCTTCCTGTCTACCGCATCCAGGAATTTATTATAGGGAACCTCCTTGGCCCCCAGGCCCAGGAGCTCCGTCATAATGGGACCGCTGAGGAAAAACAGACCGATCATGACCAGGACCACCAAGGCAGTCCGCATCCGCTGCTTGTTCTGGTCGGGACCGTTCTTGCCGTTGTTTCGGTTCATATCGTTCATTTCTGCTTCACACTCCTTTGTTTATCGCTCCATATCATATCACACATTTCCCTTTCACGCAATCGGAAAGGGGTAAATTTTCTATGAATTCATGTTTCCACTTGTGTAATCCCGTTTTTTTTGTTATAATAATATGAATCACAAACAGGAGTGTTATACTATGAGAAAAGAAACCAATTACCAACGGGACGAAGAAGCCTCCGAGGGCCTGATCGAAGGGCGCAACGCCGTGCAGGAGGCTCTCAAGAGCGGCCGTGCCATTAACAAGGTCTTCCTGGCAGACGGGGACGTGGACAAGGCTCTGGGACGTCTTGCCGCCCAGGCTAAGGACGCAGGGGCCGTGGTAGTCCGTATCGACCGCCGCAAGCTCAACGACATGAGTCCCACCGGGGCACACCAGGGCATCATCGCCTCCGTTGCCGCCCACGAGTATTCCACCATCAACGATATTTTAGCCACCGCCGAGGCCAAGGGGGAGGCTCCCCTGTTGGTCATCTGCGACGAGCTGTCCGATCCCCATAATTTAGGTGCCATCCTCCGCAGTGCGGAATGTGCAGGAGCTCACGGAGTCATTATCCCCAAGCGTCGCAGTGTAGGCCTCACTGCCGTAGTGGGCAAGGCCTCTGCAGGTGCCATCGAGTATATCCCCGTAGCCAGAGTATCTAACCTGTCTGCCGCCATCCGTGAGCTAAAGGAACGGGGCGTCTGGATCTACGGCACTGCCGCAGAGGGTGCCAGCCCCCTGTATGAGACGGATCTCACCGGCCCTGCTGCCATCGTCATCGGCAACGAGGGTGTAGGCATGAGCCGCATCGTATCCGATAGCTGTGATTTTAAGGTCAGCATCCCTATGAAGGGTCATATTTCCTCCCTTAACGCCTCTGCAGCAGCAGCCATCCTTCTGTACGAGGCAGTCCGTCAGAGAGGGTAAGCCTATGGAACCCAAGCCGGATCAACTGCATATTGCTCCGGCGAACGCCGGAGATTACTCCTTAGAGGAGATCCTTCAGGAATTCCGCCCCCACGAGGAGCCTCTCCCTCAGAAGGTCACCTCTGACACCCAGGTATTCACCCCTATTCCGGACCCGGAGGAGGCTCCGCCCCCGGAGGGGGACGAGCCCGTTAAGATCTTCCACTCCTCCAAGGATATCAAGGTCAAACCCGTAAAGAACAGCCTGCCTCCCATCCGTATCTTAGAGCCCGCCACTCAAGAGGAGCCCGATGATGAGGAGGAAGATCCGGGGGATACCCCCCGTGAGCTTTTACAGAGGACCCACCGCTCCCTCCGACGTCTGCTGGTCCAGCGGCTCATGCTGTGTATGATCCCTCTCATAGGCACCTTCCTCCTGCTGTATAATGCCAAGGGCTGGGATACTATCCCCTTCCTCAACGCTCATACTCCCGCCGTTGCCCTGGCTCTGCTGGTCCTGGCTATGCTGCTGTCCTACCCCGTCCTTTGGCAGGGGCTAAAGGATCTGCTCCGTCTGCGGATCAGCCTGTATACCGTGGGCAGTGTCAGTGCCATAGTATGCTTTATCTACAGCTTTACCCACCCCCACGTAGTTTATGCCCCCCTTGTGACTACACAGCTGTTCTTCCTGATGCAGGCCCTGGTCAACGAGCAGGCAGCACTGTTCTATACTGCAAGGACCGTAGCAGGTCTCCGTGCTCCCATGGGCGTATGCAACGCCCCTCCCCTCCCCGGCAAGACCGCCTCCCTCCGCAGGGATCCGGGGAACGTGGCAGATTTTATGTCCAAGCTTAGGGTCAACAGCCTGCCCCAGGATCTGTTCTGCGTATATGCCTCCATTCTGCTGGTGCTCCTTCCCATACTGTCTCTGATCCTCAGCAGTAGTGCAGAGCTGCCCTATATGCAGGTATGGCTCCTGCTCCTCCTGGGCTCGGTGCCCTATGCAGGGATGCTCTGTTACTTCAAGCCCTTCCGTGCCCTTGCTCGTCGGCTGAGTAAATACGGCGGAGCTCTGTGCAGCTGGCACGGTGCGCAGACCTTCGGCGGCAAGCACACCATCCTCCTCAGAGACGGAGATCTCTTCCCCGCCAAGGGCATCACCTCCAACGGTATGAAGCTCTATAACGGTCACGAGGGTGCCAAGATCATATCCTACACCCTTGCCGCATTAGAGAAGGCAGACAGCCCCCTGACACCCCTTTTCGAGGAGCTCCTCCGTGAGCAGTACGGCAAGCACAGCCGTGTAGGGGAATACCGCTTCTATGATTACGGCGGTGTAGGCGTAGAGATCGGCAAGGACATCGTCCTGGTAGGTAATCTCAGCTTCATACGCTCTATGGGAGTCCATATGCCCTCCGGCACCAGAGTGCGGCAGGCTGTCTACGTCTCCGTAAACGGGGAGCTTGCAGGGATCTTTGCCCTGAAATACAGACCCAACGCCTCCACCCGGGACGGTCTGCGTGACGTCCTGGCCAATCGGAATTTCTCTGTGATCCTGGCAACACGGGATTTCCTCATTACCCCGGAGCTGATCTCCGCCAAGTACGGCTTGCCTACGGAGACCATGGGCTTCCCGGATTACACGGAGCGTCTGCGTCTGTCCGCTACGGACCCGGAGCAGGCCATGAGCCAGGGTGCCCTCATTGCAGAGGATACCTTCGGTGCTTTGGCTGTTACCGTAGCCGCCGGACGGACCCTCAAAAACTGCTCCCTGGTCACTACATCCCTGACCCTCTGTGCAGGAGCGCTGGGTCTCCTGCTGACCATTCTCCTCATTGCATGGAACGCCCTTCCTGTTACCACACCCATGCATATTGTCAGCTTCCAGCTCCTCTGGGGCATGGTCACGTCCTTTATCGGCTTCATTCTCCTCCGTTTTTAAGCCGATATCCAAAAAAAATTTCAATTATTTGTGAAAAAATCAAGAATAGCAATTGCATTCTTGCCATTTATCGTGTATAATGAGAATAATTGTGGCAACATGGTATGCCGCGCAGTCAACGCCTGACTGCATAGAAAGGAGATTTCAATAATGTACACTGCGAACGATATCCGCAACATCGCCCTGCTGGGCCATGGCGGCGACGGCAAGTCCGCCCTGTGCGAGAGCATGCTCTTCCTGACCAAGGCCATCACCCGTCTCGGCAAGCGTGCCGACGGCACCACTGTTTCCGACTTCGACGACGAAGAGAAGAAGAGACAGTACTCCATTAAGACCTCTGTCATCCCCGTAGAGTTCTCTGGCTGCAAGCTGAACGTCCTGGATAATCCCGGCTACTTCGACTTCGCCGCTGAGGTCGCTCAGTCCCTCCGTGTTGCCGACACCGGCATCATCTGCCTCACCGCCAAGTCCGGCATCGTCGTCGGCACCGAAAAGGGCTGGAAGGCTCTTGCAGACGCTGAGCTGCCCGCCATGTTCTACGTTTCCAAGCTGGACGAGGAGAACGCCAACTTCTACAACACCTATGATGCGATCCACAGCACCTTCGGTGCTTCCGCTATCCCCTTCGTATTCCCCGTAGGCAACGTTGTTGTTGACCTGCTGGAGAAGAAGGCCTACGACGCTTCCGGCAAGGAAGTCGCTCTCCCCGGCGAAGCCGAAGAGAAGATCGAAGAATACATGATGGCTCTGAACGAGCAGGTCGCCGAGACCGACGAAGAGCTCATGGAGAAGTTCTTCATGGAAGAGCCCTTCACTGCCGAAGAGCTCCTCAAGGGCATTAAGGACGGCATCAAGCAGCGTGCCATCACTCCCGTATTCTGCGGCTGTGCTATGAGCGGCCTGGGCACTGTCCAGCTCATGAAGAACCTGATCAAGTACGCTCCCTCTCCCCTGGAGGGCAAGCCCGCCATCGTCGTTGACGAGGACGGCAAGGAATCCGAGCTGGCTCTGGATCCCGCAGGCAGCCCCATGGCATTCGTATTCAACACCATGGCTGACCAGTACGGCAAGAACTCCTACTTCAAGGTCATCTCCGGCGACATTGAGGACACCATGACTGTTGTCAACGCCCGTACCGGCGACAACGAGAAGCTGGGAAACACCTTCTTCCCCAAGGGCAAGGAAAACAATAAGACCAATAAGGTCTGCTGCGGTGACATCGGCGTATTCACCAAGCTGGCTTCCGTCCGCACCGGTGATACCCTGGGTCTGGCAGGCAAGGTTGCTACCGTTAAGCCCATGACCTACGACGAGCCCTGCTACCGCATGGCTATCTACGCTAAGAACAAGGGTCAGGAAGACAAGGTCGCTGCAGGCCTGGTCAAGCTGAGTGAGGAAGACGCTTCCTTCACCTACGGCAACGACCCCGAGACCAAGGAAATGATCATCGCCGGTGTCTGCGACATTCACCTGAGTGTTATCATCTCCAAGCTCCTGAGCAAGTACAAGGTCGAAGCTGAGCTCCGCCCTGCAAAGATCGCATACCGCGAGACCA
The DNA here is from genome assembly GCA_045594585.1 of Faecousia sp. GTDB lineage: Bacteria > Bacillota > Clostridia > Oscillospirales > Oscillospiraceae > JAZOXB01. The sequence goes on from JAZNYV010000039.1 coordinate 8,656, forward strand.
TCAAGAAGAAGCACGAGCAGCACGGCCGTCACAAGAAGCAGTCCGGTGGCCATGGTCAGTTCGGTGACGTTCATATCCGCTTCGAGCCCCAGACCGAGTCCGAGGATATGATCTTCGCTGACGAGACCGTCGGTGGCTGCGTTCCCAAGAACTTCATCCCCTCTGTCGAAAAGGGTCTGCGTAACTGCGTAGGCAAGGGCGTCCTGGCAGGCTACCCCGTAGTTTTCCTTAAGGCTACCCTGTTCTTCGGCTCCTACCACGCTGTTGACTCCTCCGATATGGCATTCCAGACTGCAGCCGGCATCGCCTACAAGGAAGGCCTGCCCCAGGCAGCTCCCACCCTCCTGGAGCCCATCGGCGAGCTCAAGGTCTATATCCCCGATGCAAACATGGGCGACATTATCGGCGACCTGAATAAGCGCCGTGGCCGTGTTATGGGCATGAACCCCGATGCAGAGAACCGTGGCTGGCAGATCGTTGAGGCCGAGGTTCCCATGGGCGAAATGGTCTCCTACGCTATCGACCTCCGTTCCATGACACAGGGACGTGGCCGCTATGCTCTGAGCTTCGTTCGTTACGAGGAAGTTCCTCAGATGAACCAGGCCAAGATCATCGAGGACGCCAAGAAGGCCGAGGAAGAATAATCCTCCCTTCCCCCAACCTAACACCTAATCCATCGGCTGTCTCTTCGGAGGCAGCCGATTTTTCATAGCCGAACAATTCCCATTCAAATACCGATTTATGGAGCAGTCTATCGTATAACACCGTAGGGGCGACCACAGGTCGCCCCTACGAACAAATTCGGAAAGCAACCGCTCGATAAATCGGAATTTAGGTTATCACCTTTAATAAGCAAGGTACAATATATGGATTTATCGTTCGTTGAAGTAGTATGTATTTCGTAAGGAAATCAACTCTTCATTGGACGACACCCCACAATATCTTCTGTTGTGCTTACTAAAGGTGATAA
>JAZNYV010000040.1:0-25355 GCA_045594585.1 Faecousia sp.
AGGAAGAGCCTCCCGTAGAGGAAGAGCCTCCCGTAGAGGAAGAGCCTCCCGTAGAGGAAGAGCCTCCCGTAGAGGAAGAGCCTCCCGTAGAGGAGGAGCCTCCCGTAGAGGAAGAGTCTCCCGTAGAGGAAGAACTCCCCGTAGAGGAAGAGCCTCCTGTAGAGGAAGAGCCCATCCCTGAGCCTGTCCACCTGTACAGCGATATGTCTGCAGAGGAATTGGGACAGATGATCCTGGATCGGGAACAGAAGGAACAAGTAGTTCCCCCGGTACAGAGGGAGGCTATGGGAGAGCTGCTGCTACAGCTTGTAAGAGAGGAACAGATCCCGGCTGCATTGACTCTTGCTGCCGGTTTGCGGGATGTATCCCGGGAACCCTGTTATGACACCTTCTACAGGCAGTTGCTCCACGGGACAAATCTGCCTCTGGGGACTGCAGACTATGATACCTTCCTGCTCCATGATGAGCCTCCTGCAGACCCCTTCGGTTGGTATTGCTGGCTCAGTGCGGCATTCCGGGCAGCCTGCTTCCCCAAGAGTGCATATAACTACGAGCTGTGTCCCAATATTAAGATCGTGGGAACGCCTCGCCTGGATACAGATCTCCATCCTCGTCTCAGCGAGGTAAAGACGGCATTCTCCCTTGTGATCAACGATCTGAACAAGCTCACCTTCGACGTAGGGGATGGGTCGGGGCTGTCCACTATGGTGCTGGACGTGCTCCTGTCTGAGGCCTCCCTGGAGCGGAAACGCCAGGACTTGATCCGCAGAGCGGCAGAAAAGGTAAGTGTTCCCAAGAAGAGCTATGAGATCAAGGGCTTTACCAGACTGCTGTGGGCAGCCATGGGTCCCACCGGGCCTTTCGGCATGGCTATGAGTGCTATTCGGGACAGTGATCCCAATGCACACAAGGCAATACAGAAGCTCTATGAATCCCTGACTAAGGATCATGCAGTGAACGACAAAGCTCTGGATAATTATATCGATGAGCTTTGGGAGGAACGGAAGAAGGAGGACAGGACGATTACTCTCCGACGTTTGGATCCCGATTCCCCTGCAAGGAGACTCCTCCACAGAGAGTTCTCCGCACGGCTGGAGATCATGGGCGAATGGCTCAACCGCCGGAGGTCCGATTGGGAGCCTCAGCATGCCGAGCAGCTCCGTATTGTTGCAGGTAAGCTGCGTAAGAGCCTGTGGGAGCTGGCAGAGTGTATTTCCGACATCCTTGCACAGGAAGATCTGTATCGAGATGAGGCAGCGGGTCTGGTGGTGCTGAGGAATACCTTCCTCCACATCAGCAGAGTCATATCCGGAGAAGAGAGTGTCAACATGGATGCAAGAATTGCCTTTGCACCTTTGCTGACCACGGTTTACCCTCTGTTGGATGTGAACGGTGAACCGGTTCTGGATCGCCGCCTCAACGAGCTTCCGGGTATGGAACCCTGGAGGATGCTGCTGAAGCACGCAGCAACGCCTAAGTGCTCTTATGCAGATGCCCTGAGAGAGGTAGAGGAGGGCTATGTGGAGCCTGCCCGTTTCGAGAATTACGGACACGGGGCCATCCTCCGTCATGTTATGGGACTGCCCGTACAGGATTACTCTCTGTCAGGGAAATACGCTATGGAGGACTGTAACAAGAACATCAATAGACTCAGTGGTGACGTGCGTCTTGCATGTGCTTACGGTCAGATCTCTGAGGAAATGAAGGAGACCATCATCCTCCAGTGCAGCCGTCTGAAAGCCATTTTTATCCCCGCCGATGAAGAAACTGAGGATCCGGAGACCTTTGGCTACGGCAATTACGCCCATTTTAGAGCCATGCTGGATCTTCTGAGTGAAGAGAAGAACAGAGTCATGGACTGCCGCAGGCAGGAATTCTTGGCTATGTTCAACCAGAGAAAGGCTGCCTGTGACCGGGAAGAGCTTCCGGAGCTGCTCCGTCGTGTGGAGCAGGAGTTGGAGAACGATAACTTCTCCACTGCTGAGGAATATCTAAGCCGTTACGACTCCGGTGAGACTATAAAACCCCAGCAGACCCTCTATGTACAGCAGACCAATTTCCATGACCAATTCATGCATTGGGCAGACTTCTACTGTGCCGAATGTGAGAAGGCGGGAAGACCCGGTCGTGCTCTGCGAGATTGGGGCAAGACAGTTCTGGAGAAGAAAATGTTCTGGAACACCAGTAACGACAGGAACAGTGCCTATACCCTTATTGAGAACTGGCCCTATATGAAGGGTAGCTCCAGGAACGTAGGGATGATCATAAGGTTGTTGGGTGCTTTGGGTATGAGCACGGTGCAGTCCGTTCGTCCGGATCCCTATCATTCCGCTATGGACTGTGAGATATTCGTAGCGGATGTGAAGCCTGCTCCCACGGGGAATTTGGACTATCCCCATCCCATTGCCAAGTTCGGTACTGCCCAAAGATCTCCCATGTATGTGGTCTGTCTTTACGGCGGCAAGGGTGCCTCGGTCCTTATTGATATTATGACGCGAAAGCTCCAATTAGGGGGCAATACCATCGTCCTCTTGGACGGTGCATTCAGCTCTGTAGAGCGGCACAAGCTGGCTGCCCAGTTTAAGAGCCAGACCAGTGGACAGAATTCCTTCCTGCTGATCGACAGAGTGCTACTGTTGTACTTGGCGGCCTTAGAAACAGGTAATCGTTTTGCGGCCATGCTACAGTGTACCCTTCCCTACACTTTTGAGCAGCTCTACTGCGAAGGATCCGGGGGAGTTGCAGACGAAATGTTTATGGGCAGAATTTCGGAGCGGAAGTCTCTGTGCGATATGCAGGGCACCTCCCTGGTATACGGCGGCAGACAGCTAGGAAAAACCGCTCTCCTTACGAGAGTGCAGAGCATTAACCATAAGCCCTATGAGAAGCGCTACGCAGTGTATTTGGAGATCAAGGAATGCGGCTCCAAGGTCCTGGTGGAACGGCTGAAGGAAAAGCTTCTTGATCTGCCCATTACTCTCCTGACAGGGGAGGAGCAGAGTCTGGATGAGATTTCCTACAGTATTGCCAAGCATAAAGACGAGTTTAACAGCTTGACGATTCTTATCGACGAGATAGACGTATACTTTGAGGAAATTGCGGCAGAGAAATATAAGGATATTCATGGTGCGGTGGTACTCCAAACTGTTACCTGTCCCGGCAAGGTGAAATTTGTTTTTGCAGGCACCCATAATGTTGCTGCCGCGAGAAAGGCCAATGTCGAGAACGGGGATTTAGTTAAGTTGAATCAGCCCCTGTGTGTCATGCCTCTGTCCGCTGCAGATGCAAGACAGCTTATCCAGCTGCCGCTGTCCTATTTGGGCTTCCGCCTGGGTGAGCAGCAGATCGCAATGATCCTTGCTAACACCAACAGTTATCCCGGACTGATCCACCTGTTCTGCAATGCATTGATCAAGTCCATCTGCGAGAACTACAGTCAGTATTATTCTGATCCCAGGACGGCACCTCCCTATGAGGTATCCGACGAGCAGCTCCAGGCCATCTTCCGCGAGAAGGATATTAAGCGGGAGATCGGCACCCGTGTATTTAGTACGGTGTCTCTGAACACCAAGTATAACACCGTTGCCAATATCCTGGCATTCATGAACTACGAGGACAAGAAATGTGGCGAGGTGAGACTGTACGGCTACACCCCCGCAGATGTCCAGAACTGCAATGTAGAGCAATTCTGCGTCGAGGCCTTTATGCCCCACAGACTTTCCCTTAACGATTTAGAGACCCTTATGGATGAAATGGAAATGATGGGTATTCTTTGGAAGAATAAGGAGAAGGGGAGCTACCGATTCCGTCAGCGGGACTTCATCGAATATGTAGGCAGCTACGATGACATTGTGAAGGATCTGTTGGGAGGAATTGAATAATGCGTGAGGACAGATATTTCAGTCCAGAGAAGCTCTGGTGGGAAGAAATCGCAGGACCTGCATCCCTGATCTCGGACATACAGGAGTCCTTTAGCTGTGGCAAGAGTGTGATCTGCAATGTATCCAAGGCACTGTCCTTCCGCTGGTTTTTCCGGGATGAGGTGGACCACTGGGTGGCGATGCAGTACGGTGTTTCCGTGGAATATGTGGACTGCGACGGGGAATATAAGGGGGAAGATATTACAGAATTTCTCCTCAAGAAGATCATGCCCCATCAGCACACGGAGTACTGCCGCCATCCGAACCCCCAGTATATGCGTGATAAGAAGCTACTTCATAAGAAGCTCCTATGGATCCGTGGTGTAGAGGAGCAATATCTCCAGGACTGGATCCGGTATGTTGCAGCCTACCGCAGTGCCAGTATCGATACGGGACTTATGCTCCTGGAGGTGTACAAGAAGCCGGCGATCCGTATTCCGGAGAATTTGCGCTACGTACGCTATGAGGACTACGTTCAGGAGGATGATCTGCGACTGTATACCTCTATTATGGCAGAGTCAGTCCTGCAGTGCTCCTCGGAGCTGAAACGCTATGCGGTGGAGCTGGTGTCCTCCCTATGTGTATACGATGCGGAAATGGCTAATTCCCTTTTGTCCCGGGAGAGGCTTTTGGAGGATGAGCCTTTGGAGGTTTTAAGAGACGTGGTAGAGACCTATTATCGGAACTCTCCCAGAGGACGTGCGAAGTGGAATCCCATTTCCCTTCTCCAGGAAAATGATATGGATACTCTGGATCACAAGATCTGGAGTGCCCAGATTCGGGTCTGCTACCCCATTATAGAGCAGGAACGGCGAAAGATCATCTCCCAGTGGTATGATCAGATCAAGAATGCACTTGAGAATATCACCACGGAATCCGGTGAGCCCATCCGTTACGAGGACTTTGACGGCAATCGGATCCTGGACCCTCGGGACGTTGAGATCGGCATGCTCAACCGTATTGCATATCGGAAGGGACTATATGACGACGACCCCAAACGCCGCTGTATTTGGGACTCCGATCTTCGAGAAAAGATCACCTTCCTCAAAAATTGCAGGAACTGTCTGGCACATATGGATGCCTGCAAGCCCCAGGTCATTCGCCGCTTGCTGACCGGGGAGGCTGTTGCGGTAGCTCCCTAACCCTGTAAAATATGCCGCAGCAGGGACTTATTCAGCAGACATGAAACAGAAAGTCGTATGATCACAATACAAAAAACACACCAAGCCGGAGGCTGGATCATGTAGATCTACGCCTCCGCCCTTGGTGTGTTTTCTGTTATTCGTGAGAAAGGACTCCATGAATCACATAATGGAACAAAAAATAGTTCTGTTTTTGCCAAGGGTCCCTTGACAAATTATCAAACATATGTTAAAATATGATGGTAAAAAATGCTACAGGAGACCCTGCAGCATAAAACTTATTCAAAGAGGGTGATTATTAGTCAAAATGCGGCAGTGCAACACGGCAAGGAACGGACGATCCCCTTGCCACAGTGGGACAGGGATCAAGAGGAACCGTAGGACTACTGTGGGAAGCAAGACCAAGCAGTAGGTTCGTAAAAGGGGTGTGAGGCATCTCAAGATATCTTGTGACCTCTGGAAGGACCTTGTGATATCCATAATACTAATACTAAATCTAATACTAATACTAATTCTAACTCTAACTCTATTTCTCTCTCCGTTCTCTGTCCGAGAGCCTGGACGACGGCTCCCGTAGGGAGCAGGAGAGAGAAAAGAGAAAGAGTATGGGTATGTAATAGGAGGAGCGGGTGAGAGGAGCATCCTTATCCGCTCTTGGGACCATCCGGCTTTTGGGTACAGATACGGAGGCAGCACAGAATAACTACCGCAAAAAGGGAAGTCCGCAGGCAAGGGGAGGTCCTTGCCTGCGGAGGTTAGAAAAGAGAGAAAATGAAAAAAAGAAAAGAGGAAAAAAGAAAACTCAACGACTACACCTATATGATACTTCGTAAATATTAAGATATCAATGCAGAAATTATTAAGATTGTGTTAAGCTGTGAAGGAGGTTCTTTTTTGTGACAGATTTCCCTCTTCTGCATAGGATGGGGCGGGAGGGGAGGACTATGACCATATATTATTATACCTTTCGATCCATGACGGGGGCAATGAGTGCCGCAGGGAAGCTGAAGAAGAGGGGGATCCACGCCGTCCCTGTCCGTACGCCTGAGCCTCTGCGGAAGCAGGGCTGCGGCTACTGCATCCCCATCCCGGAGGAGCGTTTTCTCAAAGGGCAGAGCCTTCTGGTCCCCGGGGAGTATGAGAGGCTCTATGCCCACAGGGACGGACAGTGGAAGGAGGTAGGGCTATGATCTACCTGGATCACGGTGCAACCTCCTTCCTCAAGCCTCCTCGGGTCTACCGTGGGGTCTTAGACACTATGAGACAGTGTGCCAGTGTGGGACGGGGCGGCCACAGTACAGCCATGAGGGCGGCGGAGGTGGTCCACCGTTGCAGAGTGGAGGCCGGAGCTCTCTTTGAGGCAGAGCCGGAGCAGGTGGTCTTTACCATGAATGCCACCCACGGGCTGAATATTGCTATCCACAGCCTGTGCAGACCGGGCATGACCGTTGCGGTATCCGGCTACGAGCACAACGCAGTGCTCCGCCCCCTCCATAGCCGTGGGGTACGGCTCTTGGTCTGTGGCAGAGCACTGTTCCGACCGGATAAGGCGGTGGAGGACTTCCAACGGGCACTGGCGGCAGGGGCAGAGCTGGTGGTGTGTACCGCCTGCTCCAATGTATTCGGTTACGTCCTGCCCATAGACAGGATCGGGGAGCTGTGCCGCAAAAGGGGTGTTCCCTTCATCATAGACGGCTCCCAGGCGGCAGGGACTCTGCCCCTGTCTCTGCAGGGAACCGGAGCCGCCTATATTGCCATGCCGGGGCATAAGGGGCTCTACGGGCCCCAGGGAACGGGAATCCTCCTGTGTGCAGAGCCGGGCAGGCCCCTGATGGAGGGCGGCACCGGGAGCCGCTCCATGGAGCGGACCATGCCGGAGGAGCTGCCGGATCGGCTGGAGGCAGGGACCCACAATGTCTGCGGTATCGGGGGCCTGCTGGAGGGGATCCGTTATGTCCGCAGCCGCAGGCCGGAGAGGATCCTGAAACGGGAACGGGAGCTGAAGGACCTGGTTGCCCGTGGACTCCGCAGCCGTGGTGCAGTGAGACTCTATGAGGGACCGGGGCAGACGGGGGTCCTGTCCTTTACCGTAAGGGATCGGGACCCGGAGGATATTGCACAGGCACTGGGACAACGGGGAGTGGCTGTAAGAGCAGGGCTCCACTGCGCGCCCCTTGCTCACGAAAGTGCCGGAACAGCCCCCGGAGGAACTGTTCGCATCAGCCTGTCGGACCGAAATCGGGAGGAAGAGCTGGGGCGATTTTTAATGATCTGTAAAAAAATATTTTAAGATCAAAAAAAGCTACGTTTTATACTTGCTATTGTGACGGAAATCGGATATAATTATCTAATAATAGAATTAGCGGAGTATTGCCTATGGACGCTATTATTAATTTTATCCGAGAAATCGGTCTAATGATTCCTAAAATGAAAATCATGGATTTCGTGGACATTCTGCTGGTTGCGGGACTGCTGTATGCAGGCTTCAACATGATCCGCACCACTGCGGCGGCACGGATCGCCAAGAGCGTGGTCATGATCCTGGCACTGTATATTATTACCGGTGCTCTGAATATGTATCTGCTGCATTATTTACTGGAGCAGATCCTTGGGATCGGCCTTCTGGCACTGCTGATCATGTTCCAGCCGGAGCTTCGCCGTATGCTGGAGAAGCTGGGTGGCAGATCCTTCAAGGATCTCCTCCTTAAGAAAAAAGCAGAGACAGAGACGGACAGCGTGATCCGTGAGACCGTTGAGGCCTGCCGTATCATGTCCTCGGAGAAGACCGGGGCTCTTATGGTCTTCGAGCGGAAGGACCTTGTGGGCGAGTACCAGAAGAACGGTACCACCTTAGATGCCAAGGTGACCTGCCAGCTCCTGCGGAATATTTTCTTCAACAAGGCACCTCTCCACGACGGTGCGGTGCTGATCCGTGACGGACGGGTGGCGGCAGCGGGCTGTGTTCTGCCACTGACCCAGAGAGCGGACGTCAATGCAGACCTGGGGACCCGCCACCGTGCCGCTATGGGCATCAGCGAGGTCTCCGATGCAGTGGTGATAGTGGTTTCCGAGGAGACCGGTGCCATTTCCGTTGCTGTCGGAGGTATGCTCAAGCGGTACCTCCCGGCGGAGACTCTTAAGAAGCTGCTGCAAAACGAGCTGGCACCCAAGCAGGAGGAGACCAAGTCCCGTAACCCTCTCAAGTGGATAAACAACCTTAAGGAAACGAAGGAAGAGGATGATCCTGATGCAAAAGCATAAGATTTGGACGTTTCTGTTGGCTCTCCTTGCCGCCATCGTCCTGTGGGTCTATGTCGTTACCGTAGAGAATCCCGATGATCGGATCAGCATCCGAGGGGTGCCGGTACGGATCACCGGGACCAACGAGCTGCAGATGAACGGTCTGATGCTCACCGGCGGCGAGATCCAGTATGTGGACGTGGAGGTTGCCGGCAGGCGTTCCGACCTAAAGGAACTGAATAATACCACCCTGGAGGCTGTTGCAGATGCAGGCAAGCTGGACGGACCCGGCACCTATGAGCTGAGCTGGGTCCTGGATCCCCCTTCCACAGTGGCATCCGGGGACATTAAGCTGGTCAACTCCAGCACCAACAAGATCAAGGTCAAGGTCAGCTCCTACCTGGTCCGCACGGACATTCCCGTAGTGATCGACTATACCGGGGCCCTGGCAGAGGGCTTCGTCCGGGATCCTGCGGTGACCAACTTAGAGACGGTCACCGTCAGCGGCCCCGTAGAGGAGCTGGACAAGATCCACGCCGCCAGACTCACCGTAGACTTAGCAGATACCAAGGAGGCTCTGGACCTGGAGCTTCCCTACGATCTCATAGGAGAGGACGGAGAGGCTTTGACCCTCAGCTCCTATGTGGAGATCCAAGAGCCTGTTGTCCGTGTGCGAGTCCCTGTGTTCTGCTACAAGCAGATCGAGCTGCTCCTGGAGCTGATCGACGGGGGCGGTGCAAGAGCGGAGCACGTGAGATATACCATCGATCCTCCCTCTATCGGAGTCATCGGTGAGGAGAGCATCCTTAAGACTATGGAGTCCAAGATGGTAGTCAAGACCATTAAGCTCTCGGATCTTAGGGACACTCTGACCTTTACCGTAGCGCCTCAGCTTCCCGAGGGAGTCACCTACCGTGGGGAGCTCCCTCAGATCACCGTTACCCTTAGCCTGGAGGGGCTTACCACCCGTACCATTTATATTCCCGTCACCCGTATCCTGCGGGAGAACGATGATAAGAAATACGACTTTACCCAGGAGCGGATCCCCATTACCTTCCGTGGCAAGACTGAGGATGTCTACCGTCTCAATACAGACAGGATCCATGCAACGGTGGATATGGAGAACGACTTCGATCCCCTTACCATGACCGTCTCTCTGACGGTCACTGCAGAGGAGGGGCTGGATTGCGGCGTTCTGGGCAGAGTGGTGGTCCCTGTGGCAGAGCTGCCGGAGGAGACAGAGCCGGATGAGACAACGGGGAACCATTGATTCTGTCTGCGGCACCCGTGCTGTGGTATCCGTAGTACGGGAGAGCGCCTGTAGCGGAGACTGTCACCACTGTGCCGGTTGCGGTGGGGTGACACAGACCCTGCAGATATCTGCGGACAATCCCATAGGAGCTGTCCCCGGGGACAGGGTCTATATAGAGTCCTCTACGGGGGTGGTCCTATGGGCGGCGGTGCTGGTGTACATGGCACCGATCCTGGGCTTCTTTGCAGGCTATGCCGCAGGAGTCCTGTGGGGAGCTGTGGGGCTCCTGGGAACCGCAGGCTTCCTCTTGGGCTGGATCCCTGCCCTGATCTATAACCGCCGGGTAGCCAAGAGGCCCCCTGACTACACCGTTGTGGCGTTTGTGTAACCCGTGATCTTATCAGCGGTTACTCATGGAGTGATACTATGTTTGGATATGTGATCCCTCTGAACAGTAAGCTTACAGAGGAGGGGCGTAAGCGGTACAAGGCCGCCTACTGCGGTCTGTGCGGCACTCTTAAGGAGCGGTACGGCTTTCGCTCCCGATTCCTGGTCAATTATGATATGACCTTCCTGTACCTCCTCCTGTCTACGGAGGAGGCCCGGGAATTACAGCGGGGCCCTTGTCCCCTTAAGCCCTTCTGCAAGGTGGAGTGCATCCCCCGGGACCCTGTTATGGAATATGCGGCGGATCTGACGGTGCTCCTGTCCCGGCACAAGCTGGCAGATGCTCTGGCAGACGGGAGCTTGGGCAAGAGATTGGGAGCACGTATGGGCCTGTGGCTGTACAGGAGACCCTACAAGAGGGCATCGGCCCTCCGCAGTGAGGAAGATGGGCTGTTCCGTACTCAGCTTAGCCGCCTGTCTCAATTGGAGCAGGATGGCTGCAGCAGCATAGACAGGGTGGCAGATACCTTCGCTACTCTCTTGCAGGGCTGTGTGGGTCAGCCCCACAGCCGGCAGGAGGAACGGATCCTGCAGACCCTGCTGTATCACGTAGGGCGGTACTTATATTTGGCAGATGCCTTAGAGGATCTGCCCTCGGACATTAAGCATCAACGCTATAACCCTCTGGCTCTCCGCTACGAGACCACAGAGGGCAAGCTGTCTCAGACAGACCGTGACCAACTGGTGGATACCATCGAGGCCTCCGTCAGTATTGCCGCTTCGGCATTGGAGCTCCTGCCCTACCGAGGGGATCGGGAGATCCTGGAGAATATTATCTATGAAGGCCTGCCTGCAGTGCTCAGGAGCATCTGTAACGGCACCTTCCGTAAAAGGAGATCTAAACATGAAGGATCCGTATGAGGTATTGGGTGTGCCCCGTGGTGCCTCGGAGACGGAGGTCAAGAAGGCCTACCGTGAGCTATGCCACAAATACCACCCGGACAAATATATGAATAACCCCCTCGCTGATCTGGCACAGGAGAAGATGAAGGAGATCAACGAGGCTTACGATACCATTACCAAGGGAGGCAGCAGAGCCACCTCCTATGCCGGGAGCAGCTCCTACGGAGCAGGCGGGGGAGACACGTCCCTTGCCCGTATACGGCAGATGATCCAGCTGGGGCAGATCCAGGAGGCAGACAACGCCCTGGAGGCTATTTCCCATCGGACCGCAGAGTGGTATTATCTCCGCGGCATGGTAGCAAGCCGGCGGGGATGGATGGACGAGGCAAGACAGAATTTCCAGATCGCCATATCCATGGAGCCGGGGAACCCGGAATACCGTGCCGCCTTCCAATCTGTCAACGGCACCTCTGCCTACGGCTACCGAGGCCAGCGGCAATCCGCCATCGACGACGACGGCTGCTGCAACCTCTGCACCCAGCTCCTGTGCATGAATATGCTCTGCAACTGCTTCTGCAATTAATATAAAGTAAGGAGTGAAGCTTTTGATCCATAGTATGACCGGCTACGGCCGTGCTGTGCAGACTCTTCGCGGTAGAGAGATCACTGTGGAGCTGCGTTCAGTGAATAACCGTTTTTTGGATTGCAGTGTCAAGCTGCCCCGTCTCTTCGGCTATGCCGAGGAGGCTGTAAAGCAGAAGGTCAAGGAATCCGTATCCCGTGGCAAGGTGGATGTATTCATCAACATCCGCAGTACCGGGGAGGAGGAAGTCCATATCGGCCTCAACAAGCCCGTTCTGGAGGGCTACCTCAAGGCCCTGAACACCATGGTAGAGGAATACGGTGTCCGTAACGACGTCAGCACCGCCACCCTGTCCCGTTTGCCCGATGTCTTCGTAGTAGAAAAGGCGGAGGAGGACGAGGCACAGAATGTGGCAGACATCCTTGCCGTAGTCCGGGAGGCCATTGATGCCTACAACCTTATGCGTCGCACCGAGGGTGCCAATATGGAGGCCGACCTCCGAAGTCGTGCCGCAACCATCCTGTCCTACGTAGAGCAGGTGGAGCAGCGGAGTCCCGTGACCCTGCAGGAATACCGCCGGCGTCTGGAGAATAAAATGCGTGAGGTCCTGGAGAACACCAACATCGACGAGAGCCGCATCCTTACAGAGGCCGCTGTCTATGCAGATAAGATCGCTGTGGACGAGGAGACCGTGCGACTGCGTAGTCACTTTGCTCAGCTTGACAGCCTCCTGACTGCAGGGGGGCCCATTGGCAGGAAGTTAGACTTCCTCCTCCAGGAGATGAACCGTGAGACCAATACCATCGGCTCCAAGGGCAACGACATTCAGCAGGCCCGTACTGTGGTAGAGATCAAGTCGGAGTTAGAGAAGATCCGGGAACAGATCCAGAACATCGAATAACCTATGAAATTAGTCAATATCGGATTCGGCAACATGGTGTCCTCCCATCGGATGCTCAGTATCGTCAGCCCGGACTCCGCTCCCATTAAGCGGCTGGTCCAGGAGGCAAAGGAGCGTTCCATGGTCATTGACGCCAGCTTCGGCAGACGGACCAAGTCTGTGATCATTATGGACACGGACCATGTGATCCTGTCTGCCATTCCCCCGGAGACCATTGCCAAGCGCTTGGCAGATAAAGAAGGGGAAGTATATAAAGACGAGGAGGAAGCTCTATGAAGCAAGGCAAGATCCTGATCGTATCCGGTCCCTCCGGTGTAGGCAAGGGAACGGTGCTCAAGGCCCTGATGGCCAGGCATTCCAATATGCGGTTCTCCGTTTCCGCAACCACCCGCAGTATAAGACCGGGAGAGGTGGACGGGGTCCATTACCACTTTATGACCAAGGCGGACTTCGAGACCCTCATTGCAAGAGACGCCCTCCTGGAATACGCCTCCTATGCGGATAACTACTACGGCACCCCTTTGGACCCTGTTATGGAGGGTGTGGCCCGCGGGGAGATCGTGATCCTGGAGATCGAGGTCCAGGGAGCACAGAAGGTCATGAACCGCCTAAAGGACGCCGTCTCTGTCTTTATTGCACCCCCCAGCTATGAGGAGCTCCGCAACCGCCTCTTTAACCGCGGAGACACGGCTCCCAAGATCGCAGAGAAGCGTCTGCAGATCGCCGTGGAGGAATGCAGACAGGCCCATACCTACAAATACACCGTAGTCAATGACACCGTGGAGGAAGCGGTCCGGGAGATGGAAGCCATTCTCCTTGCAGAGTCCTGCCGCAGCGAGTTTAATCCCATCAACCTGTAATCTTTTTTACATATATTTAGGAGGAATCATTATGCTTTATCCCGCTATGTCCAAGCTGCTCAGCAATATCAACAGCCGTTATCTCATGGTCAACGTCGTAGCACGCCGCGCCCGTCAGATCTCCATCGAGGCCAACAAGAAGGAGATCCACCTGACGGAGAAGCCCGTGACCCTGGCCATCTGCGAGGTAGCCGAGGGTAAGCTGGCCGCTTCCGTAGACAAGCCCGTTAAGTAACAAAGCAAATCACTTTATTGCCGGAGGGGTTGTGATCGGATGATTGGAAAAATTGCTGTTTCCACTGCTATTTATGCAATCGACAAGCCCTACGACTATGAGATCCCACGGGGCTTGGACGTCCAAGTGGGACAGCGGGTCATGGTACCCTTCGGTCGGGGAGACCGACAGGTAGAGGGGATCGTTCTGCAGCTCACCCCAGGAGAAGGCGAGGGCCTAAAGCCCGTCCTTTCCGTATTAGACAGGGAGCCTCTTTTGGATGAGAAGCTCCTCCGTCTTGCCGCCTTTCTGCGGGAGCGGTATTTCTGTACCTTTTACGATGCTATTAAGGCCATCTTACCCGGGGGCCTTTGGTTCCGTTCCCGCGAGACCTATACCATTGCAGAAGAAGGCTGGCAGGACAAGCTCCTACGCCGGCCTGTTGCCCTGTCTGTGATGCAGACCATCCACGACCTGGGGGGCAGTGCCCAAGAGGAGCTGCTGCGTAAGCAGTTTGAAGAAGAACCCCTCCACAAGGCCCTGACCTATCTCCTGGGGAAGAAGCTCCTGACCTGCGAGACCCAAAAACGCCGAGCTGTCCGTGATAAGACGGAGCAGATCGTAGTCCTTGCCTCCACCGTAGAGGAGGCTCTCCACTACGCTGTGGAGAAGAAGCGTTCCGCACCCCTGCAGAGCAGTGTGCTGGAGATGCTTGCCTCCTTCGGTCAGTGTGCCAAGAAGGACCTGGTCTATTACACCGGAGCTACAGGCACCGTGATCCGCCGATTAGAAGAACTGGGCTTCGTCCGACTTATAGAAGAAGAACAGCTCCGCCTCCCTGCGGTACAGCCTGCCACTCTGACCGGGGAGCTGATTCTCAGTGAGGAACAGCAGCAGGTCTATGAGGGTCTGAGCCAAAAGAAGGAGGGCGTCTCCCTCCTGTACGGTGTCACAGGCAGCGGCAAGACCTCGGTCTATATCAGGCTGATCTATGACTGCCTCAGCCGGGGCAAGGGGGCCATCCTCCTGGTGCCGGAGATCGCACTGACACCACAGCTCCTGTCTCTCTTTGCCGCTCACTTTGGGGACCGTGTGGCAGTGCTCCACAGCAGTCTCCGTCTTACGGAGCGGTACGACACCTGGAAGAAGATCCGCAGAGGGGAGGCTCCTGTGGTCCTGGGGACCCGTTCTGCCATCTTTGCTCCCGTTGCGGAGCCTGGGCTCATTATCCTGGACGAGGAGCAGGAGCATACCTACAAGTCCGAGCAGGCACCACGGTATCACGCCCGTGAGGTTGCCATTTACCGTGGAGTCCAAGAGGGGATCCCCGTGATCCTGGGCTCTGCTACCCCTTCTGTAGAATCCATGTATCGGGCAGAGCAGGGGATCTACAGCCTCTTTACCATGAAGCACCGATACAACAAGCAAGCCCTCCCTCCCGTAGAGATCGTGGATATGAAGGAGGAGCTGCGCAGAGGCAACGGTACCTCCATCAGTGAGCCATTGGTCCTTGCCTTAGAGGAGAACCGCCGCCTGGGGCAGCAGTCCATCCTCTTCCTGAACCGTCGTGGTACCAGCTCCATGCTGTCCTGCGTGAACTGCGGACAGGTGCCTGTCTGTCCCGGCTGTGACCTGCACCTGACCTACCACCATGCCAATGGCAGGCTCATGTGCCATTATTGCGGCTACTCCGTACCTGCGTCCCGTCGCTGTCCCCAATGCGGCGGAGCCTACAAGCAGATCGGCGTAGGCACACAAAAGATCCAGCAGTGGCTGGAGGAGCGGTTCGGAGAGGGGAGCGTCCTCCGTATGGATGCAGACACCGTCTCCGCCCTCAATACCCACGAGAAGCTGCTGACCTGCTTCCGTGAAGAACGGATCCCCATTCTCCTGGGCACTCAAATGGTAGCCAAGGGTCTGAACTTCGAGAACGTGACTCTGGTAGGGGTCCTGGATGGGGATATGTCTCTGTATATTGGGGATCATAAGGCGGGGGAGAATACCTTCAGTATGATCACCCAGGTCATCGGCAGAGCAGGCAGAGGCAGTCTGGGCGGCAGAGCCTTGATCCAGACCATGACCCCTGAGCACCCTGTGATCCAACTGGGAGCACAGCAGGACTACGACAGCTTCTACCGTATGGAGATCGGCCTGCGACAGCTTAGGAACTGTCCCCCTTTTACAGACGTGATCTGCCTTACCTTCCACGGCAGGGAGGAGAACCGGGTGGCACAGGGGGCAGCAGACTTCCGCAGCCTCCTAATAACTCACTTAAACAGCCGATATTACGCAGAGCAGCAGGTAAGGATCCTGGGTCCCGCACCCCATCGGATCCCCAGGGTGAACTTTGTTTACCGTCACCGCCTGACTCTGCTGTGTAAAAATACCCGTGCTCTGCGTCAGCTTCTGTCACATCTTATGGTGGAGTTCCGCAAGGACAAGACCCACCGTGACATAGGTGTTTACGCCGACGTAAACGGGAATGAATAGGAGAATACTATGGGACTCAGAAAGATCTTAACCCAAGAAGAATCGGTCCTGCACAAGCGTTGCAGACCCGTTACCGTATTTGATGACAAGCTCCACGCCCTGCTGGATGATATGGCAGAGACCTTAGAGGAGGCCAACGGTGTAGGCTTAGCCGCACCCCAGGTCGGCATTCTCCGTCGGATCTTCATTGTGGACACCGGGGAGGAGATCGTAGAGCTGATCAACCCGGAGATCCTGGAGACCGAGGGAGAGCAGGACGGCATGGAGGGATGTCTCAGTGTCCCCAACGAGTTCTGGCTGGTCAAGCGGCCCATGCGGGTCAAGGCTAAGGCCCAGGACCGCTACGGTGACTGGTTCGAGATCGAAGGCGAGGAGCTCATCGCCCGTTGCCTCTGCCACGAGAATGACCACTTAGACGGCCATTTATATACGGAGATCGCCTACCACAAGCTCACCGAGGAGGAGCTGGCACAGATCTACGGTACGGAGGATGAAGAGGAATGAGAATTGTTTTTATGGGTACGCCGGATATTGCGGCAACCTGTTTGAGCAGTCTTTTAGAAAGTCGGCATGAGATCATTGCCGTCTATACCAAGCCGGATATGCCCAAGAACCGTGGCATGAGGTTAGAGATGTCCGACGTCAAGAAGCTGGCTCTTGCCCATGACCTGCCTGTATACCAGCCTACCACCTTCAAGGAGGATGCGGTGTATGAGGAGCTCAAGGCCCTGGAGCCGGATTGCATCGCTGTAGTCGCCTACGGCAAGATCCTGCCCCAGCGGATCTTAGACATCCCTCCCAAGGGCTGTGTCAACATTCACGCCAGCATCCTGCCGGAGCTCCGTGGCAGCGGTCCCATTCAGTGGTCCATCCTCAATGGCATGGAGGAGACCGGGGTCACCGCCATGTATATGGCGGCGGGTATGGATACGGGGGACATGATCGAGATCCGCAGGACCCCCATTGACCCCTACGAGAATGCCCAGTCCCTCTTAGAGCGGCTGGCAGACATCGGTGGCAAGCTCCTGTGTGATACCATGGATGCGGTAGAAGAGGACCGTGCTACCCGTACCCCCCAGGACGACAGCAGGGCTACCTATGCCCCTATGCTGTCTAAGGATATGTGCCCCATTGATTGGAGCCGCAGTTCTCGTGAGATCATTGACCACGTCCGCGGTCTGGATCCCTGGCCCGTAGCCACCACTCAGATCCAAGGCAAACGCTTTAAGATCTACGCCGTCCGTCCCGTGGATAAGACCACGGACAAGGAGCCCGGCACCCTCCTGGCACTGACCAAGACGGGGCTGGAGATCGCCTGCGGCGGCGGTGGTGTCTTAGTGATCACCCATCTCCAGGCAGAGGGCGGCAAGCGTATGGCGGCTCCCGATTACTTCCGGGGCCACCCCATTACCCTATGATGACCGGGAGGGAGGCCGCTCTCCGTGCTCTGCTGGCCTGTAGGAAGAACGGAGCCTGGTCCGAGGGGATCCTTAAGGAGCTCCTTCGGAATATGGATCGGCGGGAAGCGGCCTTTGCCAGCCGTCTGTGCTACGGCGTGCTCCAGAATCGGAGCCTACTGGATCATTGGATCCGCCCCTTCCTCCGTGGCAAGCTCCAGCCTGCTGTGGAGGAGCTGCTGCGTCTTGCAGTGTACCAGATCACCCTAATGGACAAGATCCCCCCTTCCGCCGCCGTCAATGAGGCAGTGGAGCTGGGGAAGAAATATGCCAACCCCCGTGCCGCTGCAGTGATCAACGGTGTCCTGCGGTCCCTCCTGCGAGCTATGCCCCTGCCGGAGCCCATGGAGCTGTCTGTTCGCTACAGCCATCCTGCAGAGCTGGTGGACCTCCTCCGTGAGAACGTAGGAGACAAGGTGGAGGCCCTCCTGCAGAGCCACAATGCTACCCCTCCTACAGTGCTCCAGGTCAATACCCTCAAGACCACTCCTGCCAAGCTCTATTGCGAGCTGGAGTCCCTGGGGGCAGAGGTGGCACCCCACCCCTGGCTGGGAGGCTGTCTGACCCTCCGCGCCGGAGGCAGTATCGACGGCTTAGAGGCCTTTGACCGCGGGGAGCTGTACGTACAGGATGCCGCCGCACGTTTGGCGGTGATGGCAGCAGGGATACAGCCGGGACAGAGAGTCCTGGACTGCTGTGCCGCCCCGGGGGGCAAGAGCTTTGCCGCCGCCATTGCTATGGAGAATAGGGGGGAGCTGATCTCCTGCGATATCCATGAGCACAAGCTAAAGCTCATCGAAAAGGGAGCTGCCCGTTTGGGCCTCTCTGTTTTGACTACCCGTTTGCAGGATGCCTCCAAGGAGGTCTCGCAGTGGAGGGACTCCATGGACGCGGTCATTGCAGACGTGCCCTGCTCCGGCTTGGGCACCATTCGCAAGAAGCCGGATATCCGCTACAAGGACCTAAAGCAGACCGAGGCCCTGCCTGCCCTGCAGCTTAAGATCCTAAATCAGCAGGCAACCTACGTAAGACCCGGTGGGGTGCTCCTCTTTAGCACCTGCACCATCCTAAAACGGGAGAACGAAGCTGTAGCCCGGGCCTTCCTGGAGCAGAATCGGAACTTCTCCCTTGAGCCTGTGACCTTCCCACAGGGCAGTGGCATCCCCACGGGGGCCATGACCACCCTGCTCCCCTGTGATCACGGCACAGACGGATTCTTTATTTGTAAGCTTAGGAGGATGTCGTGAAGGATATCAAATCCATGACCCTCGATCAGATCGAGTCGGAGCTCCTTGCCATGGGGGAACAGAGGTTCCGTGGCAAACAGATCTTTACCTGGCTCCACAGAGGTGTCGGAGCCTTTGAGGATATGTCCAACCTGTCCAAGGACCTGCGGAAGAAGCTGCAGGAGCATTTCTCCCTCTACGCTCCCACTGCGGTCCGCAAGCTGGAGAGCAAGAAGGATGGAACCATCAAATATCTCTGGCGTCTAAAGGATGGAAACTGTGTGGAGTCCGTTCTCATGCAGTACCGCCACGGCAATACCGTGTGTATCTCCTCCGAGGTAGGCTGTCCTATGGGCTGTGCCTTCTGTGCCTCTACCTTAGGGGGCTTGGTACGCCGTCTGGAGCCCTCGGAGATGCTGGACCAGGTCCTCTTTACCCAACTGGACTCCGGCCTGCCTATTTCCAATATCGTGCTTATGGGCATCGGGGAGCCGCTGGATAATTACGACGCCGTCCTCCGCTTCTTGGAGCTGGTAAACTCTCCCTTGGGTATGAACATCGGTATGCGGCATATCAGCCTGTCTACCTGCGGTCTTGTGAGCCGCATTGATGCCCTGGCAGAGGAGAACCTGCAGCTTACCCTGTCCGTATCCCTCCACGCACCTACGGACGAGATCCGCAGTACCATTATGCCCGTAAACAAGCGGTATCCCGTGGACCGGCTCTTAGACTCCTGCAGGAGATACTTTGAGAAAACGGGCCGCCGCATTTCCTTTGAATACGCTATGATCCGCGGGGTCAACGACACCCCGGAGATCGCTCAGATCCTGATCCGCAAGCTCAGGGGCATTGCGGCTCACGTCAATCTGATCCCTCTCAACGACGTAGAGGAGAGCCCCTTAAAGCCCAGCTACCCCCAGGTAGTACGGGCCTTCCAGCAGGCATTGGAGAAGCAGGGGATCCCTGCCACGGTCCGCAGGACCTTAGGCAGCGATATCAACGCCTCCTGCGGCCAGCTTAGGAGAAAGTATCAGCAAGGAAGGGAGTGAATGCCATGCAGGCCTGGGGAATTACGGACGTAGGCAACGTCCGTAGTCAGAACCAAGACTTTTATCAGATCACGGACCTTGAGGGCCAAGGTCTCTTAGCCGTCGTATGTGACGGTATGGGAGGGGCCAAGGCAGGCAATGTTGCCAGCCGTCTTGCCTGTGAGGTATTCACAGAGGAGGTCCTGCGCTCCTACAAGAAGGAAATGACCCGCGGCGAGACGGAACGGGTCCTTAGGACCGCCGTGAGCCTTGCCAACGTATCCGTCTACGAGCAATCCAAGCTCAGCGAGGAATTCCGGGGCATGGGCACCACCATGGTGGCGGCTCTGATCCGCTCGGAGGATGCCCTGGTCCTTAACGTAGGAGACAGCCGTGCCTATTACGTGGATCCCGACGGGATCCGCTGTATCACTACGGATCATTCCGTGGTCCAATACATGGTAGCCCGTGGAGAGCTGACCCATGAGCAGGCCAAGACCCACCCCAGCAAGAATCTGATCACCCGTGCCATTGGGCCCGGCAGTCAGGTGCTGGCAGATACCTTCCCCATATCCGTCCGCAGCGGAGACTTCTTCCTCCTGTGCAGCGACGGTTTATCCAATCAAATGGCAGATCAGGAGATCCTATTCGAGATCGTCCACGGAGTGCGGCAGGATGATTGCTGTCAGCGGCTCCTGGACATAGCCAAGGAACGGGGTGCCC
The DNA here is from genome assembly GCA_045594585.1 of Faecousia sp. GTDB lineage: Bacteria > Bacillota > Clostridia > Oscillospirales > Oscillospiraceae > JAZOXB01. The sequence goes on from JAZNYV010000040.1 coordinate 20,327, forward strand.
CGGACAATGTGACCTGTATCCTGGTTGAAGTATGAGGAATAGATCTTTTATACATATTACGGTAGCCGTTCACCGGTTCGGAACGGATCGCATATGCGATAAGGAGTAGCTATGGAGAGTTACATAGGTAGACTGCTGGACAATCGGTACGAGATCCTTGAGGTCATCGGTACCGGCGGCATGGCAGTAGTATACAGAGCTCTGGATCATCGGCTCAATCGTCCCGTTGCTATTAAGATCCTAAAGGATGAGCTGTCCCGCAACCAGGAGTTCCGCCGCAGATTCCATGCAGAATCCCAGGCGGTTGCCATGGTGTCCCACCCCAATATCGTAGGGGTCTACGACGTTTCTACGGCGGCCTCTGCGGATTATATCGTCATGGAGCTGATCGAGGGCATTACCCTTAAGCAGTATTTGGAGCGGAAGGGGAACCTGAACTGGCGTGAGACCCTGCATTTCTCCATGCAGATCGCCAAGGCCCTGGAGCACGCCCATTCCAAGGGCATCGTCCATCGGGACATTAAACCCCATAATATTATGATCCTCAAGGACGGCAGTATCAAGGTTGCCGACTTCGGCATTGCCCGTGTGGGAGCCTCCACCAACACCCTGACCCGTGAGGCCCTGGGCTCCGTCCATTATATTTCCCCGGAACAGGCAAGAGGCTCCCTGGTGGATAACCGCAGCGACCTGTACTCCCTGGGCGTGGTCATGTACGAGATGCTCACCGGCAGACCTCCCTATGATGGGGAGACCCCCGTTGCCATTGCTATCCAGCATATTAACGGCGGTGCCCATTGCCCCAGTGAGCTTGTGACCGGGATTCCCCTGGGTCTGGAGCAGATCACCCTCCACGCTATGAACAACAATGCAGAGCAGCGCTATGGCTCTGCCACTGCCATGCTCCGTGATATGGAGGAATTCCGCAAGAACCCGGACATGACCTTCCTCTTTACTCCCACTGCACAGAAGGCCGCCGGGGGGAACAAGGCCCGTACAGACGCAGAGCGTTATGTTATGGCACGGACCCCCAAGACCGACCGCCGCAGTGCAGAGGAGCGCAGAGCAGAACGGGTCCGCAAGGAGGCAGAGATCGCCGAGGATAAGCGGAAGAAGAACCTTACCATAGCCATTGCCGTTGCTGCAGTGGTGTTCGTGATCTTAGTGGTGGTCTTAGTCCTGTCCCTCACAGGGGGAAACAATACGGATCCTACAGACACCATGACAGAGGACACCTCGGCCAATGTATTCGTAGACGACTTTATCGGTATGTACCTGGATGATATTGATCCCGAGGATTATCCCCACCTTAAGGTAGACGTCCGCAACGTCTCCGAGGCCTACAGTGATAAGTATGATGCAGGCTACGTCATTAAGCAGGAGCCTGCTGCCGGGGACGAGGTCAAGAGGGGCCGCACCGTCCGCCTCACCGTCAGCAAGGGCAAGAACGAGAATATTATGCCCGACTTCGTCAATCAGTTCGGCGAGGATGCCTGGGACTATCTCAAGAACCTGGACCTGGGCCTCAATATTAAGACCGAGGAGATCGGCAGCGAGGATATTACCAAGGGCTACGTGGTCCGCACAGAGCCTGCCGCCAATGAGCTGCTGACCAAGAATCAGAATGTGACCCTGTACCTGTCCCTGGGCTCCAACAAGATGCCCAAGCTAACAGGAGAGGCCCGTGCCGATGCAGAGAAGCGTCTGACCATGATGGAGCTGAACCTTAAGGTCTCCGTTTTGGAGGAGGCCAATGACACGGTCCCCAAGGGCTACGTGATCCGCACGGAGCCTGCAGAGGCTGCAGAGCTGGTCAAGGGTCAGCAGGTCACGGTCTATGTGAGCCTGGGCTCCAACAAGATGCCGGACCTCATTGGAGAGTCCAAGAATAACGCAGAGTCCCTCCTCAAGGCTATGGGCATGGATCTCAAGCCCAATCTGGAGTTAGAGGAGAGCAGTGAGACCGTAGAGGAGGGCAAGGTCTGCCGTACCGAGCCTGCCGCAGGGGAGACTCTTGTCAAGGGACAGACTGTCAAGGTCTATATCTCCACAGGCAGTAAGTTTACCACTGTTCCCAACGTTATCGGCATGACCGAGGCAGAGGCCAAGAAGGCCCTTGAGGAGGCTAAGCTCAATTGGACCGTAGGCACTCCCGGCTTCTACGAGGGTGTAGAATCGGGCAAGGTGGGCGGTATGAGCATCCAGCCGGAGACCCAGATCGAGAAGGGGGCTACGGTGCAGATCTTTATCTGTGAGGAGCCGGAGGTAACGGAGCCTACTACGGAGCCTACCACAGCACCCACGACCCCTACCGCAGAGAGCACCCCTCCCGACTCCCAGACTGCAGAGGGGAATAACGGATGAGTCAGATCAGGAACGGGCGTATCGTCAAAGCTCTCAGCGGCTTCTACTACGTTCACACCCCGGAGGGCAAGGTCATAGAGTGCCGTGCCAGAGGAATCTTTCGTAAAATGAAGATGAGCCCCTTGGTGGGAGACAATGTGACCTTCTCCGTGGAGCGGGGCAAGGGCATGATCGAGACCGTTGGGGAGCGGAGGAACAGCTTCATCCGCCCTGCGGTGAGCAATGTGGATGCCCTGGTGGTCCTGGCCTCGGGAGCCAATCCCGTGACGGATCCCTTCCTCATTGACCGTGTTGCCGCCATTGCAGGGGATCGGGGAGTTCCTGTCCTCCTGTGTATCAACAAGACGGATCTCAACAGCGGCGAGGAGCTGATCCGCATCTACCGCCACGCAGGCTTTCGGGTCTTTCCCACCAGTGCCGAGACAGGGGAGGGGATCGAGGCTCTCTTAGATGCCATCCGAGGCAAGACCGTGGTCCTTACGGGGAACTCCGGCGTAGGTAAGTCCAGCATCCTCAACCGCTTCGATGCCTGCCTGTCCATTGCCACCGGTGAGGTCTCCGAGAAGCTGGGCAGAGGCCGCCACACCACCCGTCACGTGGAGCTGTACAGCCTGGGACAGGATACCTACTGCATCGACACCCCCGGCTTCTCCTCCTTCGATACGGAGCAGATGGAGCTGGTGCTTAAGGAGAATCTCCAGTACGCCTTCCCGGACTTTGCACCCTACCTGGGGCAGTGCCGCTATCACGACTGTGCCCACCTAAAGGAGCCGGACTGTGCGGTTCTTAAGGCCCTGGCACAGGGGGAGATCGAGGCCAGCCGCCACAGCAGCTATGCCCGACTCTATGACAGTGCCAAGGAGATCAAGCTCTGGGAATTGAAGTAATACACACCGCCTCCTGCACATAAGCTTGTGCAGGAGGCGGTTTAGTATGTGTAAACGTAATGAAATCCTGGGATCCTGTCTCATGGCCTTTGGTGCAGGCTTGGTCCTGTCTATGTTCTTCCGCTCAGACTTCGTTCTCTGTCTCTTAGGTGCCGCAGGTCTATGCTGCGGCCTCCTCTGCTGCCGCAAGCGATAAACTTCCTTGCATATTGTATGGGATACGGTCATATATATTTTGTGACAATCTATACGAGGTGATGGTAATGGAATTGCTGTTTCAGAAATATGAGCTGGAGCATTTGGAACGGATCTGGAGCCACAGTGCCGTAGGGGAGCAGACGGCAGATGTGATCCTGCCGGACAGCTTCCCCGATGCGGATCGGATCCTTGAGGCCTTCGGCACACTGACTCTGCAGGATGTGGAATGTCTGACGGATACCGTATCCCTGTCCGGCACGGTGCTGGCAGGGGTCCTGCTGGTAGGGGAGAATGGGCAGGTCTACAGCCTGCCGGTCAAGATCCCCTTCGGAGTGCGGAAGGAATTGGGCACTGTCATAGATCATGGGATCCCCCTGTACCACTGTGAGCTCCGCTCCGTGGATGCTCGGATCGTCAATTCCCGTAAGCTCCTGGTACGGGTAGGCTATGACTGGTCCTTTGAGGTCTATACTCCCTGCAAACGGGAGATCGCCTACGTAGAGGAGCCCTCGGAGCAGCTACAGCTCCGGATTGCAGAGTACCCTATGTCTCTGCCCACAGTCACGGGGGAGAAGCAGTTCACCTTGAACGAGGAGGTAGAGCTGCCGGAGAATACCCCTGCCATTTCCGAGATCCTGACCTGGCATACCCGTCTAAGCCTCTTAGAGCAGAAAGCGGTTGGCTCCAAGGCGGTGTTTAAAACGGAGCTTCTCCTCCACCTTCTCTACGAGGATCCCCGGGGGAAGCTGTGTACCTATGAATGGCGGCTCCCCGTCTCGCAGTTTATGGATCTGGATCGGGATGCCCCGGAGGGGGAGGTCCGGACCATCCTCCACTTGACCCAATGGGAGCTGGAGACGGACAGCAGTGTAGAGAGCCGCAGGCTATTCCTTCGTATGGGACTCCGAGCTCGTGCCATGGTCTACGAGATCCGCAACGTCACCCTTGTAGAGGATGCCTACTGTACGGATGCCGTCCTGGAGCCCCAATGGGAGCAGTGGCAGCTTCGCCCCCTCTTGGATTCCCAGGGGCTGCGGGGCACCGCCCAGTGGCGTGGGGAGGAGCCTATGGGCACCGTAGTAGACCTGTGGCCATGGACCGGTGCAGGGGAGAAGGAGCACAGGGGCGACAGCCTCACCTACCGTATCCCCGTAACCTGCAACGTGATCTATTATGACAAGGAGGGTGCCCTTCGGAGCAAGCAGCTCCGTCCCTATATGGAGGGTGAGCTGCCCCTCCACCCACAGGGAGAATGCTGTCTACGGGATATAAGCTGTACGGAGGCCTACTGCAACACAGGGGCAGGAGGAATGGAGCTCCGCATCCCTGTACAGCTCCGTGGAGATCGCTTTGGGGAGCAGGCTGTCCGCTGTCTGTCCGGGGCAGAGCTCTTGCCCCTGCCGGAGAATCAGGACCCGCAACCGGCGGTGATCCTCCGCCGAACAGAGGAGGATGAGGACCTCTGGTCCATCGCCAAGGCCTACCGCACCTCCCCCAAGCTTATTTCCCAAGCTAACGCCTTAGACTCCACTCCCATCCCCGAAGGCACCATGCTCCTGATCCCCCTATCCTGATACACC
>JAZNYV010000041.1:0-19505 GCA_045594585.1 Faecousia sp.
GGTCCCAAGGGTTCGGCTGTTCGCCGATTAAAGTGGCACGCGAGCTGGGTTCAGAACGTCGTGAGACAGTTCGGTCCCTATCTGTTGCGGGCGTTGGAGATTTGAAGGGAGCTGTCCTTAGTACGAGAGGACCGGGATGGACGCACCTCTGGTGTACCAGTTGTTCTGCCAAGGGCACGGCTGGGTAGCTACGTGCGGACGAGATAAACGCTGAAGGCATCTAAGCGTGAAACTCTCCCTAAGATAAGATCTCCTCCCCCTTGAGGGGTAAGGCTCGACGTAGACTATGTCGTTGATAGGTCAGGGGTGTAAGTGCAGTAATGCATTAAGCTGACTGATACTAATAAGCCGAAAGCTTGACCTACAAGAAGGAAGCAGGCTCGGTTGCACGAATAATCGAATCAGAGAATCAAGATATGTTCAGTTTTCAGGGTATGATATGAACCTTGAATAAGAAAAGAACTTGCACCTTTAGCTCAGTTGGTAGAGCAACTGACTCTTAATCAGTGGGTCCCCGGTTCGAGTCCGTGAAGGTGCACCACGGCCCGTTGGTCAAGTGGTCAAGACAGCGGCCTCTCACGCCGCAAACGGGAGTTCGACTCTCCCACGGGTCACCAGTTCTTTTTCTTAGAAAATTATTAAAATAGTACTTGACAAACTGCCAAAGTGCTGTTATAATAATGGAGCTTTCAGGGCAACCTGTTAGTGATAAGTAAATAGTTGGTATTGATTGCGATGAGGGTCCACCTGTTCCCATCCCGAACACAGAAGTTAAGCTCATCTGCGCCGACGATAGTTGCCGGGCGACTGGCTGTGAAAATAGGTAATGCCAACATGCACTAAGACTCTATCTTATGATAGGGTCTTTTTGTCTATTCATCCGATTTTTTGTCCTGTTTCGTTTATATTGCGTTTGCTGTCTTGACTTTTTCCTTTACCGGTACTATCATGTTTATGGAAAGGCGTTAAATTTGTTGCTGAATCACTGATTTCAGCCTCAGATTTTTCGTCTTTTGATGTCATGATTTCTTTACAGAAGGGAGGGAAGATCTATGTCATTGCAATTTGGTTCTATCATGCACTGCGGGAATTGTAACGGACTCATTACCGCCGAGAACCTCATGACCAACCGAATTTGTCCTTTTTGCGGTTCTGATCTGCTTGAATCCTTGTGTGAATTTAATCGACAGATCAACCAGCCTCCATCGGGGCCTGCATTGGAGAATCTTAGGATCGCTCAAATCTTTCTGACGAACAAGCTTTGGGAGCGTGCACTTGGTGCGGCTCAGATGGCTATCATGATCGATCCGTATGACTGTCATTGTTATTTGTACCGGCTTCTTGCGGAGATGGAGGCTTCTACCATTGTGGAGCTTGCCTACGTCAAGGAGTCCTTTGCGGACCGTGCATCCTATCTGATGTTCCGCAGACATGCTCCTCAGTTCCTCCGTATTGAGGTGGACTACTACCTTAAGATCGCTCAGGATCGTCTTGCACACCGTTCCCATGTTATTCTGGACTGGGATGATGATCCGCCCGATGGCTTCCATGCTGATTTCCGTGATGAGCATGAAGACTCCTGTGACGATTCCGAAACATATTCTTCTTACGAGGATATTTATCGTCACGCGTGTCAGGTCCACCATTGTGCAGTTACTTACCGTGATTTCAAGGACGCAGCGGAGCTCTTTGAATCCATTCCCCATTATAAGGATTCGGATGCTCGCTCGGTAGTTTGCAATCGGATGTATTCCACCCATCGTTCCGAGACCTTTATGGCAAATTTCCTAAAGGGTGGCTTGTTATTTTCTTTTTTTCTCGTAGCTCTTAGGGTCGTGGCAGGCATTATGTAATGGGAAGGTAGACTTTAAGAGCGTTTCTTCTTTAAAGGAGTGTTTTATTTTAGTTGCAATTCCTTATATTGCAATTTGGTTCTTCCCCTTATGTGGCATGGTTTTCTTTCATTTCCCTTTTTATAAGGTAGAACCCACCTATTATTCTTGACTTTCGGGCTCGTATTTTCTGCTCAGGACGATGCCTTTGTTTAAATAGCTGAGTTTCATATAGTATTTGTTGCGTTCCGTAAATAGCGCGGCAGAGAGCAATTTGCCCTCTGCCGCTTTTTTTAGCTCATATCTTTCTTTCTGTAATGGACCCAGCCTGTTAGGACAGACAGTAGAGCGATGGCGTATCCTGTTAGAATGTATAGGATATCCGGTTCTCCGTTTCCGTAGATAGCTGCACTGTCTGCATAGGCGAATGGAGTGATATATTTGAGAAGTGCTCCGCTATCAACCAGGTTTGAAATCAGGTTTAGGAAATACAGACCCAGTGCAAGTCCTAATCCGATGCCCATGCTCCCTCCTCGGAGAAAGGCAGATATGCCAAAGGTGATCCCGGCTGTTTCTAACTGTAACAGCAGGAAGGATAGTAACAGCAGGGCAGTTTCTTTCCACGGTAGGCTCTCACCGATGCATAGGGTCGCACCAACGGTTACCATAGCCACAAAGAGATTCATGAGAACGATCTGAGCTGCTACGGCTAAGAGCTTTTCTCCGTAAACCCGATTTCTGGATATGGGATGGGTGAGGAGCAGCTCTGCGGTATGTTCCCGTTCCTCCTTGGCAAGGGCGTTGATTCCCAGGAGTGCGGCATAGAGGGCACCGCCGATCCCTAATACGTTTCCGCATTCGATGCCGAAGTAACCCTTGAATTCCCCAAAGTTGAGCCGATCCATCCCGAAGGCTTCGGAGAATTTCCCCATATCTGCAAACATGGTACTGATGTCTGACATTTGACTCCCCATTTCCGGATAGATCATAATACAGATGCCCAGCATAAAGGACAGACCCAGGGTCCACAGGAGCAGAGCGATTCTGCCCCGTCTGAATTCAAGCTGAAACAGTGTCATTCCGTAGCCTCCTTCCTGTAGTAGTGGAGGAAGATCTCTTCCAAATCGGGATCGGTGATACTTACGTCCCGGAAGTGCATATGGCTGAGTTTTCCCAACAGGTCTTGGGGGATGCCGTTGTATAAGAAGCGGAGAGTGTCACCCTCCCTAAGAACGTCACGCATACCGGGGAGGTCAGGCACTTCGCCGATGCCCCGCAGGGTGATCCGTTTCGCCCCGGTATGACTTAGGTTTTCTACGGAATCACAGGCAAGGATCCTGCCCCGGGAAATAACGGCGGCAGTTCTGCAGTATCGGCTGATCTCACTGAGAACGTGAGAGGACAGGAACACCGTGGCACCTTCTTTATTTCGTTCCTGCAGGATCTCGTAGAATTCCTTCTGTATGAGAGGGTCCAATCCGCTTGTGGGCTCGTCTAAAATATATACCCTGGGTCTGTGTTGCAGGGCACAGACGATGCCTAATTTCTTCCGGTTGCCTAAGGACAGCTCATGGATCTTCCTTGTAGGATCCAGATCCAGCCGATCGCATAGGAGCTTGGCTTCCGGGGAACAGTCTTTCCTTCGTAAGTTCTCGGAGAAGGTCAGTAGATCCTTCACCTTCATGTTGGGATAGAAGGCGGCTTCTGAGGGGAGATAGCCAATTTCGGAAAGGATGGAAATCTGCTTTTCTCCAATGGGCTGCCCCAGAATCTTGGCTGTTCCGGAAGTAGGGGAGATCAAACCTAAAAGTGTGCGGATGGTGGTGCTTTTTCCGGCACCGTTGGGACCGATAAATCCAAAGAAGTCTCCTTCCTCCACCCACAGATCCACACCTATGATCCCGGGGTGCTTGCCGTAGTATTTCGTCAAATTTTGGATTTCGATGGCGTTCATTTTACTCTCTCCTTGATTTGCTCATATATTTCCATAGTTGCTTCCGGGGTGCTTCCGTTGAGGAGCAGTAGTCGATCTCCACTGCGAAGGAGAACCGCACTGTCACAGCCGGTATAAGCATAGAGGGTAAATGTTCCGTATTCTTTATTGTGGAAGATGCCCATTAAAAGGCGGGGAGATCCAAAACCGGAAACGCGCGTTCCGAGATCCGGATCCTGTACATACTCCACAGAGGTGACGGTGTCATAATCCACTGTGAGATCAGACATATAATCAGCCACGATGGTAAAGGAGGTCCCATCATAACGGACGCAGATCTCTCCGGCAAACAGGAGATAGACCAGGAGGATCACCAGCAGGAGCAGGGCGAGAGAAATGCCCAGGATGCGGAGGATCCTCTTCTTGGTAAGTGGTTTGCGAGGGATGGGGGCCATACCGCTGTGAATCTGCTTACGATAGTATAAATAGGGATAGAGGAGACTGCTTAATACGATTCCCAATAGGGGAATGAGAAGGACCAAGGGTATGAGCTTCTCAGGCAGGAGGGCTCCTGCCAAGGTGATCAGCCCGAGGAGGAACCAAAGCCTGCCGCAGAAGCGATGGGTAGCGTTCCAGTTTTCTTCGTTGTACAGGGTCCATTTGGTCTTGATGCCCAAATAGGAATTCCGGGTGATCTTAGGCATATAGTTTCCGATGATCAGGAATACGCACCCCAAGAACAGGGGGACAATACGGAAGAGGCTCAAGCTGTTACGGAAAGCACAGGTGTAAATAATGCCCATGGAGAAGAGGGATGTTACAGGGACGATCCACAGTGATATTTTCATAGCCTTTGGATTTTGCCTTTTGTTTTTGGAATCTCGGAAGGTGATCCAGACACAGAGCCACAGCAGCGCCAGCAGGATCAACGGTATTAAAAACACAATAAACCAAGGACTTGCCGCAGCATCGGCTTCTCCATTGACAGCCCAATGTATGGGCATGACATCCGGCAAACGGTCCCACAGGAGCAAACCTACAACCATAGGGAGCAGTGTTACCAGCGAACCCAGGATCAAGGTTCCTTTATACTTTTTCATTATCGTCAGACACTCCTTTCAAATCAGCCAGCCAAAGCATGGTTTCCTCCAAAACGGAGGTATTGATCTCGTAGAAAATGAATTTCCCTTCCCTGCGGTCTCGGATCAGATCTGCTTCCTTCAAGACCGACAGGTGCCTGGAAACAGAAGCTCCCGTTACAGGGAAGTGCTCGCAGATCTCGCCTGCAGAAAGAGCCCTGCGCTTGAGCAAATTTAGGATCTCACGCCGAATGGGATCAGACAGGGCTTTTAATGTCTGCTGTAAGCCCATATTACTGCCTCCTTTATTTAACATTTAACCTAATTGTTAAATGTATTGTACCATAAACCAAAGCCATTGTCAAGAGCCAAAATCATACACCGCTCCATAAAACGGAATATCGTTTGCTAATGAAAAAGCTCGAACGGTCAAAACATACACCATTCTGCAGAGAAAGCGGAGGGTAGTTTGCCATATGACGGCTCATTAAGATAGTACGTTGCGTGATACAGGAACGAAATGACTCGTCATATGGGAAAGGAGCGGAGGAAATCGAGATTTTTGTCTTGCAATGGATGGGACTATGGCGTATAATTGGGATGTATGCTTGTGTACGATGCCTATGGCGCTGATGATATAATACAGGTTTAGGATGGAGTAGAAACCATGACAGCAAATTACAGCATCCTCGTCGTAGATGATGATTTTGCCATTGTGAATGTGATACAAACGGTGTTGGAGGATGGGGGTTATGAGGTCCTAACTGCCCATGACGGGGAAACGGCCTGCGATACAGCCAATAGAGAAAAGCCTCACTTGATCATTATGGATGTTATGATGCCGCGTCGTAACGGACTTCTGGCTACCATGGAGATCCGCAAGCATCACAATGTGCCTATTCTTATGCTTTCTGCCAAGGCGGAAGGGTCAGATCGTGTTCTGGGTTTGGAGGCAGGAGCGGATGATTATTTGGTAAAGCCCTTTTACCCCCAGGAGCTGTTGGCAAGAGTCCGAGCCTTACTCCGCCGTTATGATGCACTGGGCTCTATTCGGGAACAGGAGCAGGACAGCTATCTTCGGGTAGGGGAGCTTGCCCTGGATCCCACCGGAAAGCAGTTCTATGTTCGAGGGGAGACAGTGCGTTTGACGGCTACTGAGTATAGACTGCTGTTTTTCCTTATGTCCAACCCCGGGCGGATCTTTTCTGCAGAGGAGCTGTATGAGAGCGTCTGGAAGCAGGAAGCCTACAATGTAGAGAATACGGTTATGGTTCATATCAGCCGGATCCGAGAGAAGATTGAGCTGAATCCTAAGAAGCCGGAATACTTAAAGGTCGTTTGGGGGATCGGATATGTTTTGGAAGCACCGCAATAGCATAGGGATCGTTCTTCTCATCGTAGCGTCTCTTCTTTGGGCTGTGGGAAGGAATGCGATCGTTCTGCATGACTCCGAAAGCATGGAGACTACCGTTGCCGGATTGGCTCCCTCTACCACGGCGATCGCTGAGACACTGCTTCCCACAGCAGAGCCTACCCTTGTTACCACGGATCCGAATCCTTCAACCGCCGTTGTTGTTGATCCGTCTATTGACCCCGGGCTCTCGGGTATGGGGGATCCCGGAGCAGGGGCAGGGAGAGGCTTTGGGATCACAGCTTGCGTTGTGGGTGTTATTACAGCATTGTGCGGTATCTTTGTCGTATCACAGAGGAGGTCTGTCCTTGGCCCTGACGGACTGTCTGCTTTGTGGTTTGCGGGAAGTTGGGGGTTCGGCTATTTCCTGTATCGTATGGGAGGCTTCTCAGATTTCTTTACGCGGTTTTTCGGCGTGTTCCTGCTACTTCTTACTTTGCGGATCCTTTGGGGATGGTGTCTCAGCCGCTTCTCCGGGGAGCAGTGTCTCTTGCATCGGCTATGCAAACACCTCCCAGGCGAGGGCTTTGCACTTCTGCTGATCGTCGGCTGGACCCTGGTTTCTATGGGAGCCCTCTGGATCTACGGAGCTGTATATGGATACTCTCACAATTGGGTCACCTACTGCTCAGGAGGGGCTACGATTTTGTTCGGTCTGTTCTTTCTCCTAAGATACACTGTAGAGCTACAGCATTTTAGGAAGCAGCTGGAACGGTATCGTATGGGCCTTCCCATTGAGGTAAAGGATGGTGCCTTTGCACAAACGGAGGAACAGCTCCGCCGTATCCGTGAGGAGCATGAGGAGGCAGTACATACAGCAGTTGTCGGGGAACGATTTAAGGTAGATCTGATCGCCAACGTTTCTCATGACCTGCGTACCCCTCTAACCTCAATTTTAGGCTATAGCGAGCTGCTGAATAAGGAGGAACTCAGCCCTAAGGGGCGAGAGCAGTTGAAACGACTGCAGGAAAAATCGGTCTACATGAATGAGCTTGTGGAAGCCCTCTTTGAACTAACCAAGGTAGAAAGCGGAGCCATAGAGCCGAAGAAGGAACCGCTGGATCTTGTGAGATTGTTGGAACAGACTGTAGGCTTCCTGGATGACAGACTGCAGGAAACCGCCTTGGAGGTTCGTCGCCGATATGCTGCAGACCGTCTGTGGATCACCTCTGACGGGGGTCTGTTGCATCAAGTATTTGTCAATCTGTTGAGCAATGCCATTAAGTATGCCCTCCCCGGCAGCCGGATCTATTTGGATCTGAGAGACGGGGAGGACGGCATCCTGGTCCGTATGGTCAATACCGCAAATTACGATATGGATTTCTCCGAGGAAGAGATCCTGGAACGCTTTGCCCGTGGGGACAAGGCCCGTTCCACTCGGGGCAGCGGCATAGGCTTGGCTATTGCAAAGACCTATGCAGAGGCTGTAGGCGGTACCTTCCGAGTGAAGGTAGACGGTGACCAGTTCAGTGCTTTTATAACCCTGCCGAAAAACTGAAAGACTTTTGTAAGAGTTTCGGAAGCTTTTTGAAAGACACTTCCTGTATCCTATGATGCAGGAGGTGTCTTTCTATGACAAAAACAAAGTCTTTGCCGGCGGTTATGCGTCGAGGTTTCTTTAGCTGGCTTACGGCGGTACTGATAGAGTATGTCCGTCTCCCTGTAAGCGGACGGGAGCTTTTCGGCACGGAGAACATAGAAAATCTATCCTTGGGGAGGATTGCGGTCATAGCCCTGTTGCTTTTCGGCTTACTATCTGCCATCAATAGGATAGGCTCTACCCAAGGCGCAGAAAGATGGGGGCTCCTTGCTGTGTTCTGCATTCTGTCTGCTGTAGCGGTAAGAGAATCCTTCCGAGGCTCCTTCCTCGGAGCCTGTGTGATGGTTCTGCTGATTCTTCTGCTGTATACCCTGAGAGGATGGAATGGAAGTGAGGCATCCTTGCAGGCGACAAAAGAAAAGACGCAGAAGGGGCCTGCGGTTGTCATAGTGATTTTGAGCGGAATCTTCTTCCTGTTTCTCTGCCTGTGGACTGTGTCCAGAGTCTACAGCTTTTCCGCACCAACCTATGACTTTGGAATCTTCTCGCAGATGTTCTATTCCATGAGGACAGTAGGACAGCCTCTCACTACGCTGGAACGGGATGGACTTTTGTCTCACTTTGCAGTTCATGTGTCACCGATCTACTATTTGCTTCTTCCGTTATACGCCGTTGCACCCTACCCTGCGACCTTGCAGGTACTGCAAGCCATGATCGTTACCTCATCTGTGATCCCACTGTGGAAGCTGGGGAAGCTCCACGGCTTCGGAAGGTGGGAAAGGGTCCTGCTATGTGGGAGCTTACTGCTGTATCCTGCCTTCTCCGGAGGCGTTGGCTATGATCTGCACGAAAACTGCTTCTTGACACCCTTGCTCCTTTGGGTCTTCTACGGTATAGAGAAGGGGCGGCCCTCCTTGATCTTTCCTGCGGCGATCCTTGTTCTGAGCGTCAAAGAGGATGCACCGGTTTATGTGGCGGTGATTGGACTGTGGCTCCTTTTACAAACCTGCTTAAGAAGTAGGGAACGAAAGGATATCATAATTGCACTGTCTCTCTTTGTGTTGGCCGTTCTATGGTTCTTTGCAGCAACGGCTTATCTCAAAAACAGGGGAGAGGGAGTGATGTCCGGTCGCTACAGCAATCTTATGGAGGAAAGCAGCGGCTCTCTTTTCCTCATTATTCGATGTGCCTTGGCAAACCCTATGAAGCTCCTGTATGAATGCTCGGATCCGGAGAAGCTGAGATACCTTGCATTGACTATGGTTCCGCTTCTGGGAATGCCTCTGATCACAAGACGATTTGAAAGGTATCTGCTTCTAATCCCCTATGTTTTGATCAATTTGATGTCGGACTACCAATATCAGCATGAGATCTTCTATCAGTATTCCTTTGGTTCGACTGCGTTTTTGCTATATCTCACAGTGCTCAACGGGGCAGATATCCGATGTGCTTGGGGGAAAACAGGTGTTCTCCTTGCCATGACAGTGCTTTGCAGTGTTTCCTTTTCTCTTCTGATCGTGCCCAAGGCCATATTCTACCCCACGGCGTGGATGCAACAGCGAGAGGAGCTGCGACAGGTTCGGCAAGCTCTTGCTGCGATCCCGGAGGATAAGACGGTTACCGCAAGCACCTTCTACACGACAGAGCTGTCTCAACGGCAGACCCTTTACGATCTGGGCTATGCCTCACGAGAGCATCTGCTGGACAGTGAATATGTAGTAATTGACCCATTGAGAGCTTTCCCAAATAAGAAATATGCTTCCCCGGGGAAGAAGGACGGTCTGCAGAATCTTCTTGCCCTGTTGCACAAACAGGGATATGAAAGGATCGCAGCTATGGAAGACCGTCTGTATATCTACAGAAAGGCTACGGAACCGTAATTGCATTCTATTTTGCGGTGTTTTAGGAACTTTATCTTGACAAAGTGCGGAGGGAGGGATATAATACAACCATATAAACCGATGAAGCGGGAGTAAAGGTGGCAGAACCCTTCCAGAGAGTCCGGGTGGCTGGGATCCGGGCAGGTAGCTGTTATCAAATGGGCCGCTGAGGGCGGGAGGAAATGCGTATGCAGAGTATGACCCGACGCAGAGACAGGCGTGATCTGTGGGGAGGTCCAAGGACCTCCCGGTTAAGTGCGTCCCTTTGGGACGAAGCAAGGTGGCACCGCGGATTTGATGATTCGTCCTTGACAGACGGGAACACTCTGTCATGGGCGTTCTTTTTTATACTTATTTCTAATAAAACGGTTTAACCGATTTATTATGCCGCTTATAAGCGGCATGGCGGCAGAGCACCAAGAAATACCGTGTAATACTGTTCTTGCTGCCATAGGCGGTGCAGGATATTCATCCTGCAATAAAATGGGTTTCAAACCATTTTATCAAGAAACAGTATTATAGAGCCAGAAGGAGGGCACTTTTATGCAGTTGAACAACGTTGATTTTAATACCTATTTCAAGCACCATCCCGATCAGCGGGGATATTTCGGAAAGTACGGCGGTGTATACATTGCCGAGGAACTGAAACAGGCTATGGCAGAGATCACCGAGGCCTATTTCACTATCTGCAAATCCACACGCTTTATCAGTGAGCTGCGTCGGATCCGCAGAGAATTCCAGGGCAGACCCACGC
This sequence comes from Faecousia sp., assembly GCA_045594585.1. Lineage (GTDB taxonomy): Bacteria > Bacillota > Clostridia > Oscillospirales > Oscillospiraceae > JAZOXB01. The sequence goes on from JAZNYV010000041.1 coordinate 10,430, forward strand.
CAATCTCCCACTTAGAACGGCTCTCCGGCAGCCTTGGGAACGTACAGCTCTATGCCAAGCGGGAGGATCTCAATCATACAGGTGCCCATAAGCTGAACCACTGTATGGGGGAAGCCCTCCTTGCCAAGTATATGGGCAAGAAGAAGGTCATTGCAGAAACCGGCGCAGGACAACACGGTGTTGCCCTGGCTACTGCGGCAGCCTACTTCGGCTTGGAATGTGACATTTATATGGGAGCCGTGGATATTAAGAAGCAGGCACCTAACGTAGCCCGTATGAAGATCCTGGGTGCCAATGTGATCGAGGTTACCGAGGGACTGCAGACGCTGAAGGAAGCGGTAGATGCGGCCTTTGCTGCTTACAGCCGGGACTATAAGGATTGTATCTACTGTATCGGCTCTGTTGTAGGGCCTCATCCCTTCCCTATGATGGTTCGGGATTTCCAGAGCGTGATCGGTATCGAAGCTCGGGAGCAGTTCCAGAGCATGACGGGGGAGCTTCCCGATGCCATTGTTGCCTGTGTGGGCGGTGGCTCCAATGCCGCAGGCTTCTTTGCAGGCTTCCTCAATGACCCTGTGGAGATCCACGGTGTAGAACCTCTGGGAAGAGGTCCTGCCTTGGGTGACCATGCCGCCAGCCTCAGCTACGGGGAAGAGGGGGTCATGCACGGCTTTAACAGCGTGATGCTGAAGGATGCACAGGGGGAACCTGCGCCTGTATACTCCGTGGCAAGCGGATTGGACTATCCCTCTTCCGGACCGGAGCACGCCTTCCTCCGTGATTTGGGGAGAGTGAACTACGGCTATATTGGTGACGAGGCTGCAGTAGATGCCTTCTACACCCTTGCCCGTATGGAGGGGATCATTCCTGCCATTGAGAGTGCCCATGCAGTGGCATACGCAATGGAGCTCGCTAAGAAAATGGGCAGAGGCTCTATCCTGATCAACCTCTCCGGCAGAGGAGATAAGGATATGGACTATATTATTGAGCGGTACGGCATCCGATAAACAGAGGGAGGCGTACAGCTTGAAGGATCATTTGCTGCTGCAAAAGAACGGGAAGCTCTATTTGTTCCTCCGCCAAGGGGAGCACTTTTACCGGGTATCCATAGACCGCCACTATACGGATGAGGCAGAGCGGCTTCTGCTCCAAGGAAATTGCAGTGGGGAGATTATGAAAGAGATAGGGCTCAAATATGAGGCTGTCCCTGTTGAAAACATAGCTTCTGTTCAATGCAGGGGCTATGAGGGTGGTGATACCCTTGGCTTTATTATGAGAGCCGGGAAGAATGGGACCTATATTCTCTCTGACGATACAACGCAGGAGGTTATAGACCGTTTATTCTCTGATGTTCCAATAGAGGAGCCTGCTTCCTCCGTGACAAATATATCAGCAGAAGTGCCTCCCTCCGAAGAGACACCTAAGATCCGTAAATGGGGCAGAGCAGTGACGGTTGCAGGATCTTTGCCACTGATCCTGTGGTTGTTTAAGAGGGAGCTATGTTTACCTGTTCTCTGTGTAGCCTACGGGATCCATCTTGTGGCACTGATCCTCTATTTCCGATACCCACAGCATTTTACCCTGGTGGGGAAAAAGAAGAGGGAAAAAGATGCTTCGATTCACCGTAAGGTGAGTCTGGACGGAGCACTGTTTATTGGTCCTCTATTTATCTTCTTATCGGCCTTGGAGAAATATAACTGGGAGAATGTTACGATCTTCCTTGTGGGTGGAGTCATTGTGGGCCTCCTGGTTTCCCTGCTCCTGTACTTCAAATCTGAGGAGCAACGGAAGCATCCGTTTATGCTCTTAGGCTCCTTCTTGATTATTGGGGCTATGGCCTTTGGTATTTTGGCTCATGGGAATCACTACTGTGGGAGCCTTTCCACGGAGACGGGGACCGTGACAGAACTACGTCGGTCGGAATCCGGTCGCAACAATGAGCACCATTCTTGCATTGTGGAGGATGAACAAGGTGAGCAGCGGGAACTGCCCATTAGCAAAGAAACTGCTAAGCTGCTGGAGATAGGAGACCAAATCCGCTATTACGACGGTGTAGGAGCTCTGGGAGTAAGCTATACCTGCTACTTAGACAAAATAGAATAAAGAAAAAATGCGTATCCCTCTCAGGCCGGCAACACAGCTCGGGAGGGAGACGCATTTTGCTATGGTTTGGGAGCGTCATCGCAATGTCTTGGCCCTGGCGAACTTGCTTTGCGGCTGCTCCTTGAGGCCGTAGATATGGCAAAGATCCTTAACAAAGTGTACCATTTCATGAGGCTCCCCACGGTACAGCTCCAGCTCTAATTCTAAAATAGGCAGGGTCCCTTTGGGACCAAAGACCTTGCCCACATCTGCTGCAAGCTCTGCGACACTTCCGTCGGGGAATTCCATCATGGCACAGCGGCGGCGGAACTCTGCTCCGCAGATAGGGGTAACAGGGGCGATACTGTAATAGTATAGAAGCTCCTTGGGAGCCCCCTCATGGATCAGTGCTGAGACGGAGGCATCATCGAGGCAGGGGGCAGATACCTGCCACTCATTCCGCCGGTGGGCTTGACCGGTAGGGGTCTTGAGGCAGACGATGCTTTCCTCGCCCTCCGTCCTGTGACGGAAGGTCCATCGAAGCTGCGTAAAATGACCGTGACAGTTATCGTAATAGGTAGTCGCCATAGGGATCTCCCTGAGAGGCTCCTGCAGCAGGGCAGTGATCATCCGGGAGCCGAGGATCTGCTCCATCTGCTCCGGGGAGGATAGCTGCAATTTGTATTCCAATTCTGTTGCCATGAAGTGGTGCCTCCTTTCATTTCCACACATATCATATCATTGCCATAATGGAAAGTCAATCGGAGGAAAACATATTTCTCTCCCGATTCCCGACAAATTCCTGCTACTTGGGGTGCTATACTGACCTTATCAGCTAAGGTGGAGGTACATACCGCATGGATCAAATCAAAGAAGCAAGACGAAAAGGGGGCCTATTACACAGGGAGCTCCTACAACGTCTGTGTCAATATGCCCTGAGCGTGGGAGCCGGCTTTGTGTTGGGAGGCTGCTCTGTGGGAGGACAGCCTCTGCCGCTGGGAGCAAGTCTTGTAGGGGCACAACCCTTGGGCGGCTGTGCCATGGGAACGGCGATCGGAGCTGTGGCAGGGTATTTCCTCCGCTGCGACCCGGCCGATGCGGTGGAGCTCTCTGCACTGACTGTTCTGATGGTGCTGACACTGCTGCTGTTCCAGGGAACAGGCCTTCTCCTCCGCAAGTGGTTCATGCCTCTTTGCTGCGGTGGGATCTATGCGGTGTTAGGTGCTGTACGACTGGTGGGTTCTATAGACGTGACAATGCTCCTATGGGCGGCGAGAGCCGCTGTAGCAGCTGTGGGCGTGCAGATCTTTCGGAAAGCCTTGGGGGGAGACCGTCGGGGGAGAGTCCTGCTGGGAGCTGCAGTGGTCCTCGGTCTTGCAGGCATAGGGGAGCATATTGATGTGGCGCTGATGGCGGCGGTGCTGGTAGCCTGTGTCAGTCGGGAGCTGTTCCCTGCAACGGTTATGGGGATCACACTGGAGCTCAGCGGGAAAATGCCGGAGCATATGGCTCTGGCTATGGTGTTACCCGGAGTTTTCTGCAAATTCCTGCGGATACGGAAGCGGAGCACCGTTGCCTTGGCCTTTGGGATATTGCCCGGAGCGGTCCTGTACTGTATGGGAGGGGGACAGGCTTCTCAATACGTGGGGATCCTGGCAGGAGCAGTGGGGGGATATTGCTTTAGCAGATCTCCTATGCTTCCCAATGCGGTGACGACTTCAGAGGATCGTACAGGAGGGGAACGGCTGGAACAGGCGGCACAGATCCTTGAGGCTCTGGGGAAGGAAATACATACAGAAGAGACACCCTGCGCCAGGGAGGCGGAGAAGATGTTCGATGCCGCAGCGGAGCAGGTCTGCTGTAAATGCAGGTTCTTCCACAATTGCTGGCAGAAACGGGCACAAGAAACCTATAGCATCCTTGCCGATGCCGCCCCCGGGATCATGAAAAAGGGTGTGGCAGCGGAGACAGATTTCCCCAAACCCTTCCGGGATCGGTGCTGTAGTCTGGACAGGCTGATCTACGCAATGAATCGGGAATTGGAGGCTATGCTATACCGTCGGAGATATCATATGCACCTGTGGGAGAACAGGCGGATCATGGAACAGGAATACAGTCTCCTTGCACAGTTTCTCCGCAGTCCGGAGAAAGGGGAACGGGGAGAACGGCGGTTTCTTCCAAGGGTCAGTATTTGCAGTGCGGGAAAGGATCGAAAAAAGACCTGCGGAGACAGAGGCGTCTGCTTCTTAGGAAAGGATGATCAGTACTATGTGGTCCTCTGCGATGGCATGGGAACAGGGCAGGAGGCGGCCCGTCTCAGCAGCTACGCCATCCGCCTGATAGAAAAGCTCCTTAGAGGAGGTATGGAGCCGGAAGCTGCACTGCGCCTGCTTAACGGCAATATGCTCCTGCGAGGCGGGGGGACCTTCTCCACGGTGGATCTGCTGCAGATGGATCTGCACAGCGGTGTGGCACACCTGTATAAGTGGGGAGCGGCTCCGTCCTATTGGCGTAATGGGGACAGGATCCGGTGTATAGGAACAGCTACGCCTCCTCCCGGAGTTGGTGCGGAGCTGCTTTCAGTTCCCGAAAAATTTAAGCTGTCAATGAAAAGCGGAGAACTGCTGGTCATGATCAGCGACGGAGCCTACGGAGCGGAAACGGAGGAGACCATTTCGTCCTACATGGGAGCATCCACCAGGGAGCTTGCGGCCTTGCTGGTCTCTGCTATGAAAGGGGAGGATGATATGACCGCCATCGTCATATCCCTGGATCTCCGTACATCCTGAGAATGGATATATGATATGACAGTTTCCGTTTTGCACCATGAGTGAAGGAAAGAGGCCGTCTGCGACCCTTGGGGAAGGGAGTGCAGACGGCTTTTCTTCCCTGTTTTCAGTGAGTTTCAGTGTAGGGATTTATGATAGCAGTAATTATTCGTGAAAATTGCTAATGGCAGATAGGACGAATTGTAAAAATTTACAAAAGATTTTTTGCCTATTGACAATTGGAGAAAAATAGTGTATTTTGATAACAGAAAGAAAAAGTAAGCGTTTACATTTGCCGAAAAGGATTGTAAATAACTGGAGCCGGCAGCGGGATGGAGGAGTGAAGCATGAGCAAGCAAGAGGCGAATATTTACGAAATCGCGCGAGAGGCCGGCGTATCCATTGCAACTGTATCCAGAGTCATGAATCGGAGTGCTTCCGTTAGTGAAAAGAGCACAAAGAGAGTCCTGGATGCGGTCCAAAAGCTGAATTACGTACCCAACAGTATGGCACGCAGCCTCAGCACCTCCGTGTCCATGTCGATCGGTGTTGTGGTTCCCGATATTAACAACCCCTTCTTCTCCAAGATCTTAAAGGGTGTCACCACAGTAGCCGATGAAAAGGGCTATCAGGTCATTCTGTACAGCACAGATGAGAGTGAGGCCCGGGAGCAGAGGGTCCTGCACACCATGCGGGAGCATCGGCTCAGAGGCATTATCATTACTCCCGTATCCGAGGATTGCAAGGATACTCTGTTGCAGCTCCAGGATTTTGCTGCCAGATCCATTCCGGTGGTTCTCTTAGACCGAGAGGTAGACGACCCCGGCTTTGACCGAGTGGTTACTCAGGACGAGGACGGTGTATACCGTGCCATTTGCTCCTTGATCCGTGGTGGACATCGTCGGATCGCCATTGTGACCGGGCCGCAGCATTCCCGTCCCGGCAAGGAGAGACTCCGGGGTTATGAGCGAGCTATGGAAGAGTTCGGGCTCCCTGTCAGACCGGAGTATATCCGACACGGCGATTTCCGTATGGAACGGGCTTGTCAGGAGACCTTAGAGCTGTGCTCTTTGGAGGAGCCGCCTACAGCGATTTTTGCCTCCAATAACATGACCACCTATGGTTGTCTCAAGGCATTTGGGCAGTTGGGGCTAAAAGTTGGTAAGGATATTGCATTATTTGGTTTCGATGATATTGACTCTTTGAACTGGTTGAATTACAATATATCTGTGGTTTGCAGAGACGTTGACGAAATGGGACGCAGAGCCATGCGCCGTTTGATGAATTGCTTCGAGATGGATAGACGCCCGGAGCTCGGACAACGGGACAGCCTTCCTACGGAATTGATCCTTCGGGGTTCTGAGCTTTGCTCCAATAAGCTATGATGTCGTTTTTATGAATTCATTTATATATAGGGAGGATTACAGGATATGAAACAGAAAGTAACGGTATTCGGCAGTTTTGTTGTAGACCTGATGGCAAGAACCCCTCATCTCCCCGTTCCCGGTGAGACTGTTCGCGGCAGCCTCTTTAAGCAGGGGGCAGGCGGCAAGGGCTTCAATCAGGGCATCGCAGCACACAAGGCCGGCGGAGACGTCGTCATGATCACCAAGGTAGGCAAGGACTCCATGGCAAATGTTGCATTCGATGCAATGGATGAGGTCGGCTTGTCCAAGGAGTACGTATTTGTGAACGAAGAAGTCGGCACCGGCATTGCTCTCATCAGCGTAGACGAGAACACCAGCCAGAACGAGATCGTTATCGTCCCCGGTGCTTGCAACACCATTACCGACGAGGATCTGGCCAAGGTCGAGGACCACATTAAGTCCTCTGCTTACGTTTTGGTTCAGTTAGAGGTCAACCAGGATGCTAACGAGAAGGTCGCCAAGCTGGCCAAGGAGAACGGTGTCCGTTTCATCATCAACACTGCTCCCTATCAGCCCATGACCGACGAGTTCCTGAACGGCGCTTTCTTGGTTACTCCCAATGAGGTAGAGGCCGAGGAGATCACCGGCGTTCCTGTTAAGGATCTGGAGAGTGCTGACAAGGCAGCCAAGGTATTCTTTGACAAGGGCGTTGAGAACGTTCTGATCACCCTGGGTAGCCGCGGTGTTTATGTTGCTACCAAGGAACGTTCTGAGATCATCCCTTGCTTCAAGGTCAAGGCAGTGGATACTACCGGCGCAGGCGATGCCTTCAACGGCGGCTTCCTCACCGCTCTGTCTGAGGGCAAGGACCTGTGGGAAGCAGCTCGCTTCGGCCAGGCACTTGCCGCCATCGCAGTACAGCGTATGGGCACTACCCCCGCAATGCCCACCAGAGAAGAGATCGATGCATTCCTTGCAGAGAGATCCTGAATCGTAAACCCGGAGCCAAGCTCCACCAATATATTACATAGGAGGACACGCGTATGTTAAGAGGTATTCCCGACATTATCGGCTCCGACCTGCTGAAGGCTCTTGCCGATACCGGCCATGGCGATCTGATCGTTATTGCCGACCACTTCTATCCCCCCATCACCAAGTCTCCCAACGCCATCAGCATTCAGGCCAAGGGCAACGGTGCCGCAGAAATGGTCGATGCCATTCTGAAGCTGGTTCCCCTGGATGTGGATTATTGTGAGCATCCCATTATGTACATGATCCCCGATGCAGATTCCGGCGTAGTTCTCAAGGAGAACAAGGTTTGGGAAGATACCATTGCAGCAGTTGTGAACAACGGCTACAAGGCAGAGTGCGTCGGTGAGATCGAGCGTACCAAGTTCTATGAGAAGGCAGCCAATGCCTACATTACCGTCTGCACCAGTGAGAAGCTGCCCTACGGCTGCATCATCCTGCAGAAGGGCGTTCTGTAAGAGCCCTACATACATCGGAGCAACACTCCGCTAAATTCGGATGTCATTGCACATCGCAATTCTTAAGATAAGGTATTATAGGAGGAAAAAAACATGAAAAAAATCATCGCACTCGTTCTCGCACTGGTCATGATTGCTGCCCTGTTCGCAGGCTGCAAGTCTGACAAGGACACCGACACCGACGGCACCAAGACCTACAAGATCATCTACGTTACCCCTTCCACCGCATCCGACTTCTGGTCCCAGGTTGAAACCGGCATCAAGCAGGCTAAGAAGGACTACGAAGAGAAGCTCGGCATCAAGATCGACTACTCCGTTATGGGCCCCGCACAGGAAGTTGACGCAGAAGGCTACGTTTCCGCTCTGGAGAATGCTATCTCCCAGAACCCCGACGCTATCCTGACCGCTACCCTGAACATCGACCCCACCGTTCCCAAGGCTATGGAAGCTACCAACGCAGGCATCATCCTGAACTTCGTTAACTGCGGCATTTGCAACGGTGATATGCCCGAGAACCAGGCTTACTACAACCAGTTCTACTACTGCTCCAACACCACCATCGGCGAGATGGCTGCTCAGGCTTTCCTGTCCGCTATGGAAGGCAAGGGCCTGTCCACTGAGTCCGGCACCATCGGCATGCAGATGAACATGGAAAACGCTGCTCTGGATTACAGAATGTCCGGCTTCCGGAACTGGATGGCTGCCAATGCTCCCGCTCTGACCCTGACCGACACCCAGTACAACGGCAATGACTCCGCTGATGCTCAGGCTGACGCAGAAGGCACCATCTCCGCTGTTACCGACCTCATCGGCTTCTACGCAGGCAACAACGTCACCTGTGACGGCGTTTGCAACGCTCTGCGTGCTGCTGACATGAAGGAAGGCGTTGTCTCTGTCGGCGTTGACTCTGACGACGTTGAGATCGCTGCTCTGAAGGACGGCTACCTGGATGCTATCATTGTTCAGGACGCTTTCACCCAGGGTTACAAGTGCATGGAGAATGCTATCCTCACCGCTCACGAGGGCAAGAACCCCGAGGCTACCAAGGAAGTTAACGTTCCCCCCGTTATCGTTACCGGTGCTAACATCGACAGCGAGGAGATCAAGTTCATGATGAGCCCCTACGTCAAGTAATTGACTGTAGCACGATCATAACCGATTTGTCTTAAACCAACGAGGGCCGCTGCGGCCAAACCGACCGCAGCGGCTTTCCCTGAAAAAGAAGAACGAGGGTGTAACATTGCAAGATAATACCATCTTAAAAGTTGAAAATGTCAGCAAGTTTTACCCCGGCGTTACCGCTCTGAATGACGTCAGCTTCACTCTGAAGAAGGGTGAGATTCGCGCACTAGTGGGCGAGAACGGCGCCGGT
>JAZNYV010000042.1:0-5413 GCA_045594585.1 Faecousia sp.
GACACCTACGGCAACAACAAAACAGGTCAGCTCCTGACCCTGTGCAAGGCCCTCTTCGCCTACTCCGACAGCGCAAAAGCCTACTTTGCATAATCCCAAACGCCTCCTTGGGTCCACACCCCAAGGAGGCGTTCAAATTCCGATTTGTCGAGCAGACCAAAGGCATGGTAGGGGCTAAAGGCTTCTCCTCGAGGAGAAGCTGTCAGCGGAGCTGACTGATGAGGTGTGCAGAGAAAAGCGAGGCTTTTATGGCAATTTTGTGCGAAATCGTAACATTTTTCCACCTCATCCGCCCCTGCGGGGCACCTTCTCCTCAAGGAGAAGGCTTTGGTGCCTGCAAATCTTGAACAGCTCGATAAACCGGAATATTTGATGGTCTCTGCTCTTGACAAGAAAGGCAAACTATGGAATAATAAAACTGTATAGGGGAGCAATGGGAAAGCTGTCAAATGCCTCCCGAATTTTTGGGAAAAGGATGGGATCTTACATGATGAAACGTTGCGTGAGTCTGCTGCTTTTGGGAGCCATGCTCCTGTCTCTGCTGCCGGGGATGACCCTCGGTACACAGGCAGCCACCTATACCACCGCCGATTGGAATGCCCTGCGGAACAACTGGAAGGTGTCTATCGTCGGTGACGACACTGTGGACTGGACTGACCCGGAGATCCAAAAGATCGTGGGAGTCACCAACGCCACCACCGGTCTGACTACCTCCGGTATCAGCTATAACGGCGGCAAGTACTGGATGGATCTGGAGGAGAACCGCTCCAATTCCGGCAGAGTGTTTGGCAACACCAATATTACCATCTCCATTTCCAGTGACACCATGCACAAGCAATTTGTTTACCTTATGTATATGGCAAAGGCCTACGGCACAAGGGGCACCGTCTACACCTACAAGGACAGCAACGGTACAGTGGTGACGAAAACCCTGTATCAGAATCAGGAGCTTCGTGATGCCTATTTCTACGGCTTGGAGAAGGCCACCGGCTTCTATAATTATGACCGCTGGTACGCTCAGAAGACCAGCAGCACCGCCTCCACGAATTACAGCTGGTGGAACTGGTCCTTCGGGGCACCTGATGAGATCCTTCAGTCTCTGCTGATCATGTATCCCTACAAAACCACAGCGGAGAAGAATACTGCCAATAAGATCATTGCCACCTGTCGGGAGATGATCGACACCAACCGTCCCAACGGTTCCCCCGGCGATACCTCTGAAGACACCTTGGCTCGCCGCCGTACCCGTCTGAAGATCTGCGGTATGATCGCTGCCCTGAAGCAGGATGTGGATCTCATGGAGGAAACTCGCACGAACCTCCTGTATTTCCTGGACCGCAACCCCGGCGGAAATGGTGTGCAGACAGATGGCTCCTATATTTGCCATAATTACTTTTCTCTGGAGGGCACCTACGGGACCCAAAATCTGGGGGAACGCATTATAGGCAGCTACTTTGTCATGGCAGGAACGGCCTTCGAGCTGTCTTCTTCAAAAAAGCACAATCAGTTCGACTGGATCATGGAGACCTTTATGCCCATTATGCACAACGGTGTTATGATGATGCTTGCCAACGGCAGATTCCCTTATAACGGCATTGGCTATGCTGAGGCTGTAATTCGGGCGGCCCTGCAGCTCATTGGCTGCTTTGAGCCCCGGGATGACCTGCAGCTCATCCAATTCCTCCGCTCTATTGTAGTGGGAGAAACAGAGGCAGAAACCCAAAAGGCCTATTCTTCTGTTGCAGTGGCTCTCGGGGATGTTTACCTGGTACAAAGACTGAAAGAAGCGATTTTCGACCACAACATGCCCAACGAAACCCTTGAATATGCTCAAATGCGCTATTCTACAGACCGTGCTGTCCAGCATCGGGAGAACTACAGTGTAGGACTGGCTATGAGCTCCCGCCGTATTGGTACTCACGAGAGTATCAACAGTGCTAACCGCTATGGCTTCTATACCGGTGACGGTGTACTCTATGTTTACAACGATACCACTAACTACGCCTATGACCAGTATGGCAAAGCCTTTAACCGTTTCGCCAATATGTACCGACTCCCCGGCACCACAGAGGAAAATTCCACCGCCCGGAAGCCTGTAAGCCAGAAAAAGGTATACTTCCCCGGTATGACCTACACCGCCTCCGGCTGGACCCAAGCCAAGAATAAGGACGGCGTAGATGCCGGTGCCTTCGTAGGCGGCGTGGAATTTGACGATAAGTATATTGCTGCGGCCTTTGACTTTGAGGCCTATAGCTGGAGCTCCGCAGAATCTGCCGTAGAAAAGACCGAGATCAAGACCCCTGTAGAACGGAATGATCTGAAACAGGTTCTGACCTCAGATCTGACTGCCAAGAAGTCCTATTTCATGTTCGATGATGAGATCGTTTGTGTAGGCTCCGATATTGATTTCAGCACCCGTAGCAACGCGGTCTATACCTTCGTGGATAACCGTGAGCTGTTGGAAACGACCACTGTAGACGGCGTGACCACCTACGGCACGAACGATGTAATTGTAGACGGTGTCATGCTGGAAAAGACCAATTCCTTCTCCTCTCCTAAAACCTATACCGACCCTAAGTGGATCTATCAAGAGGGCTTCGGCGGCTATTACTTCCCCAATGGGGGTAAGATCTCCGTTAACAAGACCTTCCGTCAGTCTACCAATGACGGCAACGACAGCAACGACGATTGGAACAAGTATAATCTTACTTCAACACCCATCAACAGCTCCAACAGCTTCCTGGAAATTTGGGTAGATCACGGCAGCAAGCCTACAAACGGCAGCTACAGCTATATTATGCTCCCCGAAAAAACCGTTGAGGAGGTCCGGGGCTATGCTGCCAGCTGTGATATCAAGATCGCTAAGAACACGACCTCCCTCCATGTAGTGCTGGAGCGGTCTCTGGGCATTACCGCCATGGTATTCTGGAAGGCAGGAACCTACGGTGATATTACGGTGGACAAGCCCATGATCCTTATGGTTCAGGAGAAGGACGGCATGTATTCCATCAGTGCCTCGGATCCTACCCAGGAGCTGAGCACCGGCACCATTACCATTAACCGTGCCCTCCATGCAACAGATGTGGACAGCGAGATCACTGTTTCCGGCACAAGCAAAATGACTCTGAAGGTCAACTTCAGCAAGGCAGCAGGCAAGACCATTTCTGCAGAATTCTCCACGGAAGCCCTGCCCTATCTCATGTTCGACTTCAACAGTGCTACCTCAGGGAAGTACAAGAACAGCACCTACGGCTTCAAGAACTATGCCAGTGCTTCTAACTGGGCCACTGCCAAAATTGGGGGTCAGTCTGTGACCATCAGTAACGGGGCCATGTCCTTCCCTCTGACCACGGAGAAGGATTCCTCCGGCAACCCCTCCGGACAGATGACCTATGTACAGCCCTCGGACTCTGTGACCAACTTCGCTTGGGCCTCCAATTATACAAGCAATACCTTCCTGAATTTCAAGGCATCCAATGCGGAGATCTTCCAGATCCGCTTTAAGCTGGACAACGCCAAGGCATATGGTCAATACGACCCCGGTGTATACCTGTACTACCTCCCTGACGGCTCCAGGACTTGGAGTAGCAGCAGTGCCGAAGGGAACCCGTGGAAGGAAAGCATTAAGGCCACGATTTCAGAGGACTGTCTGGATGGCGGCACGCTGGAAGGAGAGTATGTGACTCTGACCTTTGATCTGAGCAGCAAGAAGATCTCCACCTGCGGCACCATTAAGGCTATCAGTATTTGCTTCGGCTATCTCCGAGAGGGTACTGCCACTGTGGATCACATTTATATTGGCAGAAAGACTCACAGCCTGTACTTCGGCTTTGAGAAGGATGCTTCCACCACCCGTTATATGGAGGGAGCCTACGGCGGTCACGACTTCGACCATAATGCTTGGGCCACCTACTGTACCCAGGGAGCAGGGGGCTACTACAGGCTGGATCATACGGAAGGCACCTTGACCCTCTATACCTCTGATGACTACACGGGAACCTTGGGGGAGGGAGAGCTGCACGGTGCCTATTTGGGCACCAGTGCCATTTCCGGTTCCTATGCCTTCACGGACCATGATAACCGGCATCCCCTGTCCTTTGACCCTTCTGATGTGGAAATTTTAGAGCTTCGCTTCAAGACGGAGGATTTAGTTGCCCAAGAGGGCTATACCCCTCAGCTCATCTTCATGTGTGTCCAGGATGAAGGGGGGACTGCAGTCAGCAATACAGGATGCCGCACCGACTTCACGATTAAAAATGGAGAATACCAGACGATCAGAATCCCCATCAGCGACAGCGTCAGGGCTGCAGATCTTATCCGATCTGTAGGCATCCGCTTCGGCTACACCAAAAGCCAAACTCCCGGTGACTTTGCCAAGATCATAGTGGACTATATCTATTTGGGAACCACCAAGGATGCTCCCTCCAACCTATTCATCGACTTTACCAACAAGGATACAGATCAGGAACGGTATCTGAGCCGGACCTACGGTGCTGTCAATTTGGATAAGGGAGGCTGGACCAATTGCGGTCGCCTGACTGCACCGGTGTTCTCCTCTGCAGGAGAGGGAACCATGACTCTCAATGTGGATCCGGAGGCTGCTCTCGGTTCCCTTTATGCACAGACCTCTGTTTCCATTAACAAGACCCTTTGGATGGACTATGACACTATGAGTGCAGAGGTGATCCAGTTCCGCTTTAAGCTGAAGAACTTCAAAGTCAATGGCACTCCCAAGGTGGGATTGTATTTCTACAGTACGGATACCTCCCATCCTCTTGGCTCCGATACCCTCAAGAATGCCGGAACAGCTGCCTATGAGCCCTCTGTCCAAGAGCTGAACAGCGAGGAATATATTACAGTTACCCTGCCTGTGAGCCAGGCTCTGAAGGATGCAGAGCGGGTCACGGCTCTGCGCTTCAATGTATCGGGGGTAGAAAGCATCAGTACTACCGAGCTGGGGCAGATCACCTTGGACTATGTTTACATGGGCTCCGGAGAGGAAGCTCCTACAGGAACCTATACTGTGACCTTCCTGGATGCAGATGGGAAAGCTCTGTCTCAGCAGACCTTTGCAAAGGGTGAGACTGCCCGCTATTCCGGTGCAACCCCCACGAAGGCGGCCGATTCCCTGAGCCACTATGTCTTTGAGGGTTGGAGCCCGGACCTGAGTGTTCTGACCGAGGATGCCGTAGTAACAGCACAGTTTGCAGCCGAGGCTCACAGCTTCACCAACGGTGTCTGTATCTGCGGCGAAAAGGCCAATCGGGATCCTATTCCTGACGGCACCCTGAAGCTCAACCACACCCTGAACCTGGCAAGTGATATCTCTGTCAGCTTCGCAGTGGCCAAGTCTCTGTTGGAGGGCTTCGACATGGATACGGTCTATGTGCTGACGGAGACAGAAACCTATGAG
>JAZNYV010000043.1:0-19377 GCA_045594585.1 Faecousia sp.
GCAGCCGACAAAAGGACGAATACGAATTTTGAAGGACAAAAGACAACAAAAATGTTGTATTACTTACATTTCCACAGAAAAAAGACAAATAACGAATAAAATATGGAAAAAACATTCAATAAGGGCTTTACAAAAGAAGGAAAATGGTGTAGGATAACAGAGGTTGCAAAACTGGTTTAAAGCTCCCCGGGAGATCGGGAGAGAATATATTAAGGAGGAATGTACAATGCTTGACCCTACCATCTACAAAGACTGGCAAATTGCTGAAGAAGCCGAAAAGTCTCTGCCTTCCGTGGAGTGGTTCCGCGAGAAGATGGGCCTCCTGCCTGAAGAGATCATCCCCTACGGCAAGACCCCCAAGCTGGACTTCCTGAAGATCATGGAGCGTCTGAAGGACAAGCCCGACGGCAAGTTCATCGAGGTCACCGCTATCACCCCCACCCCCCTGGGCGAGGGCAAGTCCACCACCTCTCTGGGTCTGATCCAGGGCCTGGGCAAGCTGGGTAAGAACGTTGGCGGCTGCCTGCGTCAGCCCTCCGGCGGCCCCACCATGAACGTTAAGGGTACCGCAGCAGGCGGCGGCAACGCACTGCTCATGCCCATGACCGAGTTCTCCCTGGGCCTCACCGGCGATATCAACGACATCATGAACGCTCACAACCTGGCTATGGTAGCTCTCAATGCCCGTATGCAGCACGAGCGTAACTATAACGACGAGCAGCTGGCAAAGCGCGGCCTCCGTCGTCTGGACATCGACCCCAAGCGGGTTGAGATGGGCTGGGTCCTGGACTTCTGCGCACAGGGCCTGCGTAACATCGTAATGGGCATCGGCGGCACCAAGGACGGCTTCCTCATGGAGTCCAAGTTCGGTATTGCTGTTGGCTCTGAGCTCATGGCTATCCTGTCCGTTGCCCGTGACCTCAAGGACCTCCGCGAGCGTATCGGCAAGATCGTTGTTGCATACAGCCGCAGCGGCGAGCCTGTTACCACCGAGGATCTGGAGGTTGCCGGTGCAATGACCGCCTGGATGCGTAACACCATCAACCCCACCGTTTGCTACTCTGTTGAGCATCAGCCCGTGCTGATCCATGCAGGTCCCTTTGCTAACATCGCTATCGGTCAGTCCTCCGTTATCGGCGACCGTCTGGCACTGAAGCTCTTCGACTACCACGTAACCGAGTCCGGCTTCGCAGCCGACATCGGCTTCGAGAAGTTCTGGAACGTTAAGTCCCGTCTGTCCGGCCTGACCCCCAACGTTTCCGTTCTGGTCGCTACCATCCGTGCTCTTAAGATGCACGGCGGCGGTCCCGCTGTTGTTCCCGGCCGTCCCCTGCCCAAGGAGTACACCGAGGAGAACCTGGAGCTCCTGGAGAAGGGCTGCGACAACCTCTTCCACCATGTTGCTACCATCGTAAAGTCCGGCATCGTTCCCGTAGTCTGCATTAACCAGTTCTACACCGATACCGAGGCTGAGATCGCCCTGATCCGCAAGCTGTGTGCAGAGCGCGGTGTTCGTTGTGCACTGTCCAACCACTGGAGATACGGCGGCGAAGGCGCTATCGAGCTGGCTGAGGCTGTTGTTGACGCCTGCGAAGAGAAGAACGAGATCAAGTTCCTCTACGACCTGGAAATGCCCCTCCGCGAGCGTGTTGAGCGTATCGCTAAGGAAGTCTACGGCGCTGACGGCGTTGATTGGGCTCCCCTTGCTCTGGAGAAGGCACAGCGTTTCGAGAACGATCCCAAGTACGCTGACTACTGCACCATGATGGTTAAGACCCACCTGTCCCTGAGCCACGAGCCCAGCTGGAAGGGTGTTCCCAAGGGCTGGAGACTGCCCATCCGTGACATCCTGGAGTATGGCGGTGCCAAGTTCCTGTGCCCCATGGCAGGTACCATCTCCATGATGCCCGGCACCGGCTCCGATCCCGCATATCGCCGTATTGACGTTGACACCGAGACCGGCAAGGTAAGCGGCCTGTTCTAATTCGGAACCAACTCCCACAGAGCTTCGGCACGCCCCTCTGTGAGGATCTATGAAACCACCAAGCTCCGGCGGGCCCCCCTGCCGGAGCTTTTCCATTATGCAAGGAAGGAACGAAAACCAATGGCAAAGGAAAAGCGTTTTGTCCGCATCCACACCGACGGTGCCTTTTCAGGGAACGAAATTTGGGTAGACACCGTCACGGGAGTAAACTACTTCTACCACACTGCCGGAAACGGCGGCGGCCTGACCGTCCTCCTGGACCGAGACGGCAAGCCCATTGTCAGCTCCCTTCCCGTAAAGGAAACAGACTAACCGTAGGGGCGATGCCGTGTCATCGCCCGTGGCAGTCCGATTTGGGACCAATTACGGATTTACGAAACCAACTGCATAATGCAACCCTTCCGGGCAATGACACAGCATCGCCCCTACAAAAACAACTAATGATGATTAATTAGGAGAATACATATATGGATATGACCACAAGATCCTGCCGTGAGTTTGTCACGGTTTTGGCTTCCAACGAACCCGCTCCCGGCGGCGGCGGCGCTGCTGCTCTGGTTGGTGCTCTGGGCACTGCTCTGGGCAACATGGTAGGCTCCCTCACCGTTGGTAAGAAGAAGTATGCCGACGTAGAGGCTGAGATCATTGCTCTCAAGGCAAAGTGCGATGCTCTGCAGACGGAGCTCCTGGACCAGGTCCCTGCCGATGCAGAGGGCTTCATCCCCCTGGCTAAGGCCTACGGCATCCCCAAGGACGACCCCAACCGTGACAAGATCATGGAGGATGCTACCATTATTGCCTGCCGGGTCCCCGTACATATTATGGAGCTGTGCTGTGAGGCTCTGGACGCCATTGCCATCTTTGCCGCCAAGGGCAGCCGTTTGGCTGTTTCCGATGCAGGCTGCGGTGCTGTCATCGTCAAGTCCGCTCTCCAAGCCGCTTCCCTCAACGTGTTCATCAACACCAAGACCCTGAAGAACCGTGAAGTCGCCGAGGAGCTGAACACAAAGTGCCTGGGCATGCTGGATAAGTACGGCAAGCTGGCAGACGAGATTTTTGAAACCGTAAAAGCAGGCTTTTTCGCCTGATCCGAAATAGGAGGAATCAACATGGCTAAGAGATTACTGGGTAAAGAAGTTAATGAGGCTCTGGTTGCCAATCTGCAGGCACGTACCGCCGCTCTGCAGGAGAAGGGCGTTGTTGCCACGCTGGGTATCATCCGTTTGGGTGAAAATCCCTCCGACCTGAGCTATGAAAAGGGCGCTACCAAGCGTGCCGAAGAGGTCGGCGTCGCCGTTAAGAATTTTGTCCTCCCCGAGACCGCTACCAAGGAAGAAGTCCTGGCTGTGATCGACCAGGTCAATGCAGACGCTTCCATCCACGGTGTCCTTATGTTCCGTCCCCTGCCCAAGCATCTGAAGGGCGACCAGGACGAGATCTGCAACCGTTTGGATCCCAAGAAGGACGTTGACTCCATGACCCATATGTCCAACGCCGGCGTCTTCGAGGGTCAGAAGCTGGGCTTCGCCCCCTGCACCCCTGCCGCCTGCATGGAGATCCTGGATTATTACAACATCGACTGCACCGGCAAGAAGGCTGTTGTCATCGGCCGCTCCCTGGTAGTGGGCAAGCCTGCCGCTATGATGCTCATGGGCAAGAATGCCACCGTTACCGTCTGCCATACCCGTACCGTAGATACCGCCGCTGTTTGCCGTGAGGCTGACATCATCATCTCCGCTGCCGGTGTCCTGGGCTCCCTGACCAAGGACTTCGTCCGTCCCGGTCAGATCGTTATTGACGTTTCCATGAACTGGAACCCCGAGAAGATCACCCCCAAGGGCAAGGGCGGTATGTCCGGCGACGCCATTTTCGACGAGGTAGAGCCCATTGTTGAGGCCATTACCCCCGTTCCCGGCGGTGTAGGCGCTGTTACCACCTCCGTGCTCATGAAGCACGTCATCGAGTCCGCAGAACGCGGCTAATACCCAAACGATTCCCTATCAGATGAGTCAATCGACTCTGTCGATTGACTCATCCATTATTAAGAGGAGAGGATTCCCATGAAGCGACTGAACCAATGCTCCAAGCATGATTTTATCCGTTTGTTTTTCGCACTTTGCACCCTGGCTCTCTTTGTTGCGGCCGTTATCTGTCCTGATCGGGCACAAATGCTGGCAGGGCTGAAGGAGCTGCTCACCCACACCTGTAAGGTGCCTACCAACACCTTTGCCTGTTGCGGTCACTATGCCGGTGCATTCTTGAGCTCTGCTTTGGTATGCTTGGCCTGTACCCTTCTGTATTGCCTCCCCGGTGCCAAGGCAGGTGCCCCCTCTGTTCTGGGCTTCCTGCTGACCATGGGCTTCGGCTTCTGGGGTATCACCATTCTGAATATGTGGTTCGGCATTCTGGGTGTTCTGCTGTACTGTCTGGTCAAGAAAGAAGCTCCCGGCAAGCACGCAAACTCCATGCTGTTCAGCACTGCCTTGTCTCCCCTTTATACGGATCTGCTCTTCCGCTACCCCGATCTGAGCGAGCACGCCTTTAGCTGGGCGGGCCTGGGCTATGCCGTTGCAGTAGGTGTAGTGGTTGGTTTCCTGATCCCTGCCAGCCTGTCCCACTCCCCCAAAACTCACAAGGGCTACAGCCTCTATTCCGCAGCTATGACTGTAGGTATGATCTCCTTCTTCCTGCGGGCTATTCTGTACACCCTGCCTCAGATCGAGATCCCCAGTGGAAATCCTGCTGAGACCATGCAGGTCGCATCTGCTGCTACTGTAAACATCTTCTGCATCAGCTTCTTTGCTCTGTGTGTGGTCCTTGCCTTCCTTATGGGCTGCAGGCCAAAGGATTATTGGCAGCTTATGCAGCACTCCGGCCACGGTGTGGATTATATTGATGCCTTCGGCAATGCCACCTTCCTGATGAATGTGGGCGTGTACGGTCTGTTCATTATGGCATACTACAACCTCATCGGAACCAACTTCAATGCCGTTGCACTGGGCTGTGTGTTCTGTATGCTGGCAGGTGTTTGCTCCGGCTCCCATCCCCGTAACGTGTGGCCCTGTATGCTGGGCTATGCCGTAATGTCCTTCGGCATGAAGGCACTGGTAGGGGACGCTTATACCTTGGTTCTTAACAATCAGACCATCGTCATCGGCCTGTGCTTCTGCTCTGCTCTATCTCCCATTGCAGGAACCTACGGCTGGTTCTGGGGTGCCGTTGCTTCCATGCTCCACTACATCCTGGTCTCTTGCGTTCCCTCTCTCCACGGCGGCTTCCTGCTGTACAACGGCGGCTTCACCGCCTGCCTCGTCTGCGTGGTATTCGTCCCCGTTTTAGAGCACTTCTGCAAGACCAAGACTGAACGCAAGGCCGTCAAACAGACTGTAAAATAATCATTGCTACTATAAAAGGCAGCTCCGATTATGGAGCTGCCTTTTTACGGTTTCTTTCAATTATGCATCGGCATATCCTGCCAGACGTTTGCGGACTACCAGGAGGAGGACGGCTGCTGCTATGAGTGCCAAGCCGACCACGGTAAAGAGCCTGGTTCCCGTGCCGCCGGTAGAGGGGAGGATGGAGCCGCCGGTGTTCTCTACCACCAATGCATTTTCTGCCTTGTGGGAATCTGCATCAATGGTGATGACCTTGGGCTCTTCCATGGGATTGTAGCCCTCCGGAGCCTTGGTCTCCAGGATATAATAGGTTCCGTAAGCAAGACCGTAGATCCCTACCACACCGTTCCCGTCTGAGGTAGCGACAGTGGTCTTTTCCCCGTCCAGCTCTGCGTTATCGTAGAAGGAGAGACGGACCATGGGAGCTGCAATGCCGTCAAAGTAGATCAGGTCTACACCTGCGGCTACTTCTGCCTCGGAGGCATTGCGGTATACTTCAAACTCTGCACCCTCCAGCAACTTATTGTGGTTGTAGGCATCCACCTTCTTTAAGGTGGCTCCGCCGGTGTACACGATAGGTTCGTCGGATTTGCCGTAGAACTCGAAGTTGACGGAATTGGTGTAGCTGATCAGTGCCTGGTTGGGGATGGATTCTGCTACCTGAGCGTTGGCGTTGATCCGAGCATCGAAGTAGACCCGAATCATGTAATCGCTGTAGAGGTTTGTGCCCAATACGGTAGATACCTTGCTCATACCCGCATGGGTCAGACTGACAGTAAAGGAATCGGAAGGTTTCCCCTCGGAAAGAGAGTCCACATCATTGACATTCAGGACATAATCTGTATCGGGAGTCAGGGTGGCAAGAGCTGTCTGCCCATCCAGACTCTCTACAGTAACGCGGAGGTCACCTACATAGTCCAGGCGGTTGTCCAGAGTATCGGAGATCACATAGGCCTTGCCGCCGGCAATATCCTCAGGGATATTGGTGCTAATGATCCAGGTATGATCGCTGCCTGCATCCACCGTGCTGTCGTTATTGCCTAAGGAGGTAACGTCCTTCTCGATCTTAACGCCGCCCTTTATGTCGTTCTTGGGCTCTGCAGTAAATTCATAAACATATTCGCCATATTTGTTATGGCCGGGGATGACTACGTAGAAGGGCTTGACAGGGGCTTCAATTGCAGGATGGCTCCGCTCTACGATCAGATAGGCACCGTCCTCCAGCCCGTGGTGGGTGAAGTTTAATGAGGTGCGGCCCTCCTTGTCCGTAATAACCGTGTGGACCGGTGTCATGGCAGAATAATCGATCTCAGCAGGGTCGTCGGGGAGGATGTAGTTCAGAGAATTGTAATCCTCCATAGAGGCCAGAAAGTAAATATCAAAGCTGATGCCCTCTAAGGGACGAAGCTCGTAATCTCCGTCGCCTACAGCAACCTTGGAGGTCTTGTAGAAGTTGAGAACACGCTCCCTGACAGCCCGGACTCTTGCATAGACGGGCATAGCACTGTCATCCATACCGATCATGGTCTGGGATTCCCCACGGTCACCGCTGGCGTCGTACATGAAAACCTCGGATGCAGTCTGCATACCATCAATGGTAAGATATACGTCTGCACTTGCTTCCTCTGCAGGAATATCGGCGAGGGTCAGGGTCACTTCTTGTCTGCCGTCTTGGAGTGCAATGGTGGAGGTAACTTCGTTAAGGCTTGCAGTCAGGTTGAGATAGTCCCCTTCTTCCATAGCAACGGATACAGTGGCGGTAACGGAGATATCGCAGGTACCGTCCTCCTTGGGAGTGACGGTAGGTGCAGAGGTGCTGACAAAGGAGGAGGGAGAAACAGCAGCATTGGTGCTGGCGACGGGATCCAGGGACAAGAGATAATTGCAGGCAGCCTTGATCCTCTCAGAAATATAGGCCTTGGACTCAGCGGTGATCTTACCGCCGGACATGGTGTAGTGACCATTGGCACGCTCTACATTACACAGATCATAATACTTGTAGGCACTGGTGGCCTTGTATGTATAGACGGTAGAAACATAGTCCGAGTATGACAACTGGGAGCCGTGAGCTGCCTGCCAAATGGCAAGCTGCGTAGCGGAAATAGCCTCACCCAAAGTCAAGTTCGGCACGCCGCAAGCACTGGCAAACTGACGAACATCCTCCTCTACCCGCAGTGCATGTTCCTCAGTAGTCTCCCCGTCTCGCTCCGTAACGTAGAAGCCGTTCTTTATAATGGAGCGGAGGCGGCCTGCAGAACCGGCTGCAAAGGTGGAATCCTCCAGATTCAGTCGGCGATAGACAGAGCCCGCGGTGGCACCGACTAAAATATCTGTACAATAGGTGGGGACCACCTTGCCGGTAACTGTATTATACAGAGCGAAGATATAGCTCTGATGATAACTGTAGGGCGTATCGTCATAGATATAATTGACCAGGTAAGGGCTGAAATACAGCTTGTCCGGCCCATCGTATCCGTCCCCATCTACGCCGTAGTGCAGCACATAGGTTGCATCTTCATCCTCATCTGCTGCAATGGATACAGGCACTATAGACAGCAAAAGAGTCATTACCACCAGTAGGACAAGTATTCGTTTCATAGCTGACATGATCTTCACTCCTCGTATGGATTAACCGCTGATGAAATCCCCTTCGGACGAGGCCGGATCTTTTGCCCCAACTTTTCAGTTTGGGAGCAAGATCTCTCACCCTTGTCTCTGCGATCTTATCATCGGCTACTTTAGAGGCTCTGCCTCAGTATAATTGTACGCTTGTTTTCCGAAATTGTCAACATTTTTCCGTAAAATTTTAGATTTTTTCCACTAAAACCATAATAATTTTTTGATTTCATCCTCAACCAAGGATAGCCGTTGCATAAGTAATATAATATGTGGTATATTTTTATCTTTTGTATAACAGATATTTTTCCTTTTTATATTCCCGGCGACAGATTGTTCCACCAAGCAGAATTATTCTCACCGATTTTCAAAAACGGGTTGATAAAACAGCTGGAATGGATTATGATATAGGTATCTATTATTTCCAAGATACGGAAGGAGATCAACTATGAAACGGATCATCAGCTTGTTACTGGTTCTCTGTCTCCTGGGGGCTATGGTGCCCGCTGCATGGGGGGCGGAGACCAAGGGGGTCACATTGACCACCGATTCCGCATTCTTCAACGCCTTCACTCTGTCCAAGATGCCCAAGGTACAGACTGCTGTCAGTGGTGGGGACTATACCACGGCAAAGCAGGAGCTTCTTAACTACTACACCGAGAAGTTCAAGAATTACGAGCCCATTCCTGCCTCCCCTAACCGCAGTGCCATGGTGTATTTGGCAAGTCAGAATGCCTTCGCCTTCTCGGAGAACTATATGGGCAGCCAGTACATCACCTCTACGGATTACAAGGAATACCAGTTCAACATGGGCACCAACAAGACCACGGTCTACGTGCTCTCCATGCTGACCAAGACCACCGGGGAGATCCTGATCCCCTCCAGTGAGGCAAGCTCCATGGTGCCCCGTCTCCTCCTGACCCTGTCCGACGGCACCACCAAGACCCTGTACGCCACTGCAGACACCTATGTACGGGCAGGCTCCTACGCCTCCTCCAATTACGGCAGCTCTACTACCCTCTACGCCCATCACGACGTATCCGGCACCACCCCCTACAGCACCAATAGCAAGCGGATCTACCTCAAGTTCGATTCCGCCGCCATTCCCTCTAACGTGAAGAACATCAAGCTGTCTGTCTATGCCAAGTGCTCCGGCATGAGCAGCAGTGAGACCAAGCTCCGCCTTACGGTCTTCGGGGCCTACAGCACCTCCTGGACAGAGAGCGGCCTGACCTGGAACTGGCTCACCAATAACAACGGCCACGCCCACTTCTCCTGGGACGGGGTCTCCGGTGGCTTTACCTGGACCAAACCCTCCGGCACCCCTAACGAGTGGCTTAACTACAACACCCGTTTCTACGAGGTCTCCTCCCTGGTGCAGAGTGCCGTTGCCGCAGGGTCCTCCTCTGCCAACTACAAGACCTATCTGACCACCGCCAAGAAGCTGATGCTGGACTTCATCAACGATGCCGGTGCAGGCAAGCCCGCTAACAGAAGCATCGAGCCTGCCAACCGTCTTATGGAGTTCCCCTATATCTATAAGCACCTGCTGGCAAGCGGCCTGCTGACCCCCGACGAGAATATGAAGCTCCTGGCATGGGTCTATGACGAGGCTGTGTATATGAATAGCGGTGCTACCATCTTCAATTCCTCCAACGGTGTGATCAGCGATATGGCATATACCAATCACGGCTTCTGGCATTTGGCAGGGTTCTATCAGAGCTTCGGCTTCTTCCCGGAGTTTGCCAAGGCAAGCACCTGGCGGAGCAACTACAACGCCCGTCAGCCCAAGGTGGTAGATGCCCTCATTTACACCGACGGCTCCTATAACGAGGTCACCTTCGGTTATCCTTCCGAGGTCATTAACTGGAGCTCCGTCCTCCTGACCGCTATGAGCACCACAGGGGACACCTCCTCTGTGGCAGCCACCTTTAAGGGAAAGTTAGTGAATCTTGCTAAATATCTGGTGGATTGCACCATGCCCAACGGTGTGGCTCCCTTCTGGGGACAGGGCGGCCCCTCCGCCACCAAGACCGCTGTAAACAAGGTCCTGGCCGCCATCGGCAATACCATGGACAGCAATCAGACCGTCCAAGAGCTTAGATATTATGTAAACCGTTCCACAGGCTCTGCTCCCGATACCTACGGAGAGTACGACAATATTAAGGTAGTTGCAGACCGCACCGGCTGGGATCCTACGGATTCCATGATCTTCATGAATGCCAAGTGCGGTGGCAACCATGCCCACAGGGATGCCAATGCTCTGCTGTTCTATTACGGCGGTCGTTCTCTGCTGGCGGATACGGGCATGACCTCCTACGACTCTGCCCACGCCCACTACAGCTTCCAGAATTCCAAGACCAAGTCCCACAACACCATCGAGATCGACGGCACCGCACAGACCTGGTCTCAGAATCTCTCCGACGTAGCCTCCAAGGGCAATATCGACATGGTCTCCAATGCAGGAGTCGCCAATATCCGTGCATGGACCACTGCTACCACCAATTTTACCCACTACCGCAACGTGTCCTATATCAAGGGCTTAGGCTCCTTCATGGTAGTCACGGACAAGGTGGTTCCCTCCAACAGCTCCTCCCACACCTACCGTCAGAACTGGCACTGTGCTCCCTACTCTAACCCCTCCATTGCAAGTGATGTCCACGATACCGGCAAGACTGCCTATTCCTCCGGCTCCAATCTCATCATTGCACAGGCCTACAATATCCATAATACGGCACTGAACACCGAGATCACCGCCACATTGCAAACGGGCTACGATTCCTCCGCCGCCTCTACGACCACCAAGTACTTTGAATACAAGCAGACCAAGAGCGGCGTTGCCACCTATCAGACGGTCCTGTACCCCGTCCCTGCAGGGGCAACGGCTACGGTAACTCCCGTAAAGCTGAGTATGGTCAGCACCGCCGACGATATCGCCTTAGCCTCCCGTATTGCCATTGAGGACAGTGCTAATCCCAACCTAAAGGTACTGTACCATTACAATTCCTTTGAATCCACCCCCTCTACCCGTGAATTCGGCGGTCACACCACCGACGCAAGCACTGCTATGCTGGGTCTGAACAAGTCCTCCAACGGGCAGACCATCTTTGTGTCCGTTGCCAACGGCTCTACCCTGTATACCTCCGCCTACAAGCTGCTCCAAGTCTCTGCCAAGGTGACGGATCTGTCTGTCCGTCTGGACGGCACCACCATGATCCTGGAGAGCTCCGATCCCAATATCGGCTTCCGCACCATTACCTCCAATCTCAGCGGTCAGACCGTGGAGAAGGTCACGCTGAATGGCAAGGAGGTTGCCTTCCGTCAGGCAACAGACGGTACTGTCACCGTAGGCAATCTGTATTTCCTCACCAACTTCGACAAGGGAGATCCCCTGGCTCAGACCTCCGATTGGACGGGAGCCCGTACTACCCCCTCTGTAAACAACACCACAGGCCTCCTTACGGGCAGCTTTGCAGAGAAGGATCCCTACCTGTCCTCCAAGGCGGTTCTGGCCTACCCCGTAGCCGCCGGGGATATTGTGGAGATCCGCATTAAGAACACCGTTACCTCCGGCACCTATACCCCCCTCCAGTTCTTCTATACCACCCAGGAGCACACCACCTATACAGAGGGCAAATCCGTCCGTGACACCCACAGCACCTATCCTGCCAATGACTATGTGGTTGCCCGTATGAGCCTCCCCTCCGATGCAGTAGGACAGGTGATCACCGCCATCCGTGTGGATCCCATCAATTCCAGTGCCACGGACCCGGCACAGGGCACCTACGCCATTGACTATATCTACGTAGGACCTGCCGATCTGTCCCCCTCTGCACA
Source organism: Faecousia sp. (assembly GCA_045594585.1). Classification (GTDB taxonomy): domain Bacteria; phylum Bacillota; class Clostridia; order Oscillospirales; family Oscillospiraceae; genus JAZOXB01. The sequence continues at coordinate 11,833 of JAZNYV010000043.1, forward strand.
GAACGCAAGCTACACCGTCACCTTCCAAAACTACGACGGCACTGTCCTGGAGACCAAGACTGTAGCCGAGGGCGGCACCGTAGTCTACACCGGCAATGCTCCCACCAAGGCCCCCGATATGACCTATCACTACAGCTTTGCAGGCTGGGACAAGGGCCTGACCAATATTACCGCAGACACCGTCTTTACCGCGCAGTTCTCTTCTCAGACTCATACCGTAGTCACTGACGAGGGCTATGCTCCCACCTGTCAGACGGAGGGTCTGTCCGACGGCTCCCATTGCTCTGTCTGTAACAAGGTTCTCACGGAACAGGCTGTCCTGCCTGTGGCAGGACATGATCCCGTCACCGTTCCCGGCACTCCTGCCGGCTGTCTCACCTCCGGCCTCTCCGACGGCTCTAAGTGCGGCTACTGCGGAACCGTCCTCACAGAGCAGGAGATCCTTCCCCGATTGGGCCACAGCTACACCTATGAGGATCTGGGAGAGACCCATATGGGAACCTGCAGCCGTTGCGGTAAGGAAACCACCGCCGCCCACAGCTACGAAAACGGCTCCTGCATCTGCGGTGCGGTGGAAAGCACAGATCCCATTATAGACAGCACCATTGCGATCAATCACACACTGAATTTGGCAAGTGATATTTCCATACACTTTGCTGTACGGACGGAGCTTCTTGCGGATTATGTAAACCACTATTTAATCTGTGAGATCCCCGTATACGAGGGCAATACCCAAACCGGCAGCCGTACCGTAACCATAGAGCCTGTGCTCCAAGGGTCCTTCTACTACTACACCCTACAGGGTCTCACCGCAGTGAATATGGGAGATCAGGTAGAAGCCACCCTGTATATGACCAGGGACGGTAAGACCTATTGCTCCAATGCAGACCGTTACAGCGTTTCCGCTTATGCCTACTCCCAGCTTGGGAAGGACACCGCTGCGAAGGAGCTGAAAACTCTGTGTGCAGACCTCCTCCGTTACGGCTCCATGGCTCAGACCTTTAAGGGCTATCGCACAGACAGCCTGTGTGACAGTGCCATGACAGAGGCTCAGAGAGCATATCTCACAGACTTGGATGCCGTTACCTTCGGCAATACCGCTGTGGAATCCCCGGATATGGACGCCCCCTCCGTGACCTGGGCAGGCAAGGTCCTGGATCTCAACAGCAAGGTCACGGTCCGCTTTGTAGTGAATGCCGCCGCTTATTTGGGGGATCCTGCAGATCTGACCCTTGAGGTCCTCTATACCGACTACGCAGGGAAGGAGCAGCGGAAGGTCGTATCCGATCCTGTTCCCTACGGCAGTGCAGGGAACTACGCCTTCAGCTTCGACGGTCTCCTGGCGGCGGAGCTCCGCACGGTCCTCTGTGTCACCGTCTATGAGGGAGGGATCCCCCTGTCTAACAGCTACCGCTACAGTGCCGACACCTACGGCAACGGCAAAACCGGTGCCCTCTTAGACCTGTGCAAAGCCCTCTTCGCCTACAGCGATTCCGCAAAGGCCTATTTCGTTCCCTAAGAAATGCACTCCCCTTGGCAGCCCCGCTGCCAATGGGAGTGCTTCCTTCTCTCTATAAATTAGAAAAAGGTATTGACAAGTGTAGTAGGGTGTGTTATAACTGTATTAAGACAAATAATACAGTTTAGGATAAGGAAGGTGAAATGCCATGATCTCCTTAAACTACAGGGCGGCGGGGCCGATTTATGAGCAGATCAAGGATCAGATCCGCAAGCTGATCCTGTCGGGAGCCATTGCGCAGGGGGAGAAGCTCCCCTCTGTTCGTGAGCTGGCGGCAGAGCTGATGATCAACCCCAACACCATTATGCGTGCCTACCGAGAGCTGGAAGCGGAGGGCTATGTGTACACCGTACAGGGCAAGGGCTGCTTTGCGGAAAAGCTCAGCCGGGTAGACACCGGTCGTAGGGACCGATTGTTGCAGACCTTCCGCAGTGTATCTGCAGAGCTGTTGACTCTCGGCACTACCCCGGAGGAATTGGAAGCCATCATTACAGAAGAACACAGGAGGATCGACCCATGATCTGTGTAAAAGAACTGACAAAGACCTTCGACACCACGAAGGCACTGGACCACTGCGAGATCCACGTTCCCAAAGGAGCAGTCTACGGCTTGGTAGGCCCCAACGGTGCAGGCAAGAGCACCCTGATCCGCCACCTGACAGGCATCTATCGGGCCGAAAGCGGAGAGGTCCTCATTGACGGAGAGCCTGTCTATGACAATCCCGTTGCAAAGGGGAAGTTTGCCTACATCCCCGACGATATTTTCTACTTCCACAGTGCCAACCTGAAGGAAATGATGAAATTCTACAGGAGCATCTATCCTACCTTTGATACAGAGCTGTATGAGAAGCTGGTGCAGGCCTTCCACTTAGATCCCAAGAAGAATCTGCGGAGCTTCTCCAAGGGTATGGTAAAGCAGGCCGCCTTTATCCTGGCTCTTTCTGTCCGCCCGGAACTGCTGATCTTAGACGAGCCTGTTGACGGGCTGGATCCCGTTATGCGGCGGCAGGTATGGAGCCTCATGCTCCAGGAGGTAGCGGAGCGGAATATGACGGTCCTGGTGTCCTCCCACAACCTGCGGGAGCTGGAGGATGTGTGCGACCACGTAGGCATTATGCATCAAGGAAAGATGCTCCTGGAACAGAGCCTGTCTCAGATGCAGGAGAACCTGTTAAAGGTCCAGGTAGTCTTCGGTGAGACCCGTCCCGAAAGCCTCCCCGTTGTCCACAGTGCCCAAAGTGGCCGCATCGAGACCCTGATTCTCCGTGGCTCCCCGGAAGAACTGAAAGCACAGCTGGAATCCTATGACCCCATTCTCCTGGAGCTCATACCCCTGAGTCTGGAAGAAATCTTCATCTATGAATTGGGAGGTGTAAGCTATGACATCAAGAGCATCCTCCTATAAGAGGGGAGTGATCCGCAGGAATTTAGGTAGATTCTGGCTCCTGTCTGTGTGGGTCGGTGCTGTATTACTGAGCAGAACCACGGGGAGTCTCCCCATTCTGCCCGAGGGGTTTGGGCTGACCCATGAGGATCTTTATAATACTTGGACCGATATCATGATTCCCTTGGCAAGGGGGTTCTGGCCCTTCCTAATGTCCTTTGTCATTGCTGCCTGCGTATTTTCCTATCTCCATAATAAACGGGCCAACTGCTTCTTCCACAGTCTGCCCCTGAGACGGAATGATCTGTTCCTGGGCAGCTTCCTCAGCGGCCTTGCGATCTACTCTCTGCCCATGCTCCTGCATGTGGTGCTCACCCTGCCTCAGCTTCTGATCACTCACAGCCATTGCACTGACTTCTTGACCGCCTATCTCCGGGCTATGGCATACCATATGCTCCTGTTTTTCCTGTGCTACAGCATAGCTACCTTTGCTATGGTCCTCAGTGGCAGAGTCTTCTTCGGTGTGATAGCGGCACTGCTCCTCCATGTTATCTTCCCCGTAACAGAATCTCTCCTGCGGAGCATACTGAATCCATGGCTCTTTGGCTTAGGCTTCTCTGCTATGGAGGACCCCTATACCATCTGCCTGGCTCCCCTCATCTATCTCCGGAATCAGCTCTCCGATTCTGCCTTTGACCTTCCCTGGGCGGCTATGGGAATCTATAGCGGAGCCGCTCTCCTGCTGAACGGCCTGTCTCTGTGGCTCCACCGCAGGAGACAGGAGGAGCAGGTGGGGCAGAGCTTCGTCTTCCCCACGGTGCTGTCTGTGCTCCGGTATCTCCTATCCCTGCTTCTGGGATACGTGTTCTGTTGCCTGTGTCTCCTGATCACAGGAGGAGATCCCGAGACTGCCGGTGGCTATGGGGTCCTGATTTGCAGCGTGCCTGCCTTCTTCCTCATTCAGATGCTCCTCCATCGGACTCCAAAGGTTTGGGGGAAGAAGAATTTCCTTGCCTGCGGCATCTACGCCCTTGCCTTAACTGCCCTGCTTCTGACCTTTCAATTGGATCTGACGGGTCTTGTCGGCAGGGTGCCCGAGGCAGAACGGGTAAAGGAGATCACCATCACCTTTGACGATATGACCTATACTACCACCGATCCCCAAGCCATAGAGGATATCATCGCCATCCACAGAGAGATCCTCTGCAAGAAAGAAGTCCTGCAGGAAGAAACCTACAATGGAGCCTATTCCTTCTTCGACCTGGGCCTGACCTATACCATGGAGAGGGGAGGGACTCTCCGCCGTTCCTATCCCCTTTACTCTCCCATCTATAACAAGCCGGCAAGCATGGCGGTCCATACAGACCTGCTCCAATTCTTCCGTGAGGGAGATCGGGCCGTGGATCAGCTCCGACAGCTCTTCGATACTACAGGGAACGCAGAACTCCGCATGGGAAAAAAGGATTGGTTTATGCTCTCCACCCTCCAGAAGCAGCAACTCTTTGCAGCTCTGGAGCAGGACATGAAGAATGGCATGGAGCCTATGATCATCCTGCACACCCAAACAAATACTACCGGCTATGATCTGAGGCTCCAAAGGACCGATACCCGTTTCTACCACTATATTGATCTGCCCTACAGTGCCACTGCTACCCGTGCCTTCTTAGAGGAGCTGGGGGCAAAAAGCGACTAATCTTGTGAGGTGATCCCTATGAAGTCTAAGGGTCTTTCCGGCCCCATGATTCGGAAGAATCTGAGCCGCTACTGGCTCCTGTTCCCCTGTGCTCTTGTTGTTCTGTTTCTCCGAGAAACTTTGTTTCTTTCCTACCTCTCCGTAACCTCCCTTGACACACAGGATCGGTATCTGTCCCTCCATTTGCACCAATCCACAGCCTTCGAGGTTTTGTTCCCTGTCTGCACTGCTGTGTGTGTTTATTCCTATCTCCACAAGAGGAAGAACAGCTTCTTTTTCCACAGCTTGCCCTGTACCCGTGACGATCTGTTCCTCAGCAGCTACGGGTGCGGAATGCTCTTCTACCTTCTCCCTTGGGCTGTAGTCACCGGGTTCACCGCCTGTATGATTCCCACGGCTCGTACAACCCCGTTCCCCTATGTCACGGACTATCTGCAATTAGCCGCCTATCAACTGATCCTGTATGCAGTATTTTTCAGCATCAGCTCCTTTGCCATGGTCCTCTGCGGCAGGAGCTTCTTCGGTGCAGTCACTGCATTGGTACTCCCTTGGATCCTCCCTCTCACGGATATGCTGTTTAGGATTTCCCTGGAGCCCTTCCTATACGGGATCTCCCGGGATGGGGAGACCCTTTCGGAATCCATTACCCCTCAGTTCCTGGTTATGGGGCACTATATGCCCTTCCGCTGGGGTAAAACAGGGATCTTTGCCGCCGGAGCAGTTCTGTTAAGCTATGTCACCCTCCGACTCCATAGGCTCCGACCGGAAGAGGGAGTAGGTCAGACCCTTGTATTCCCCCGCCTGCTGTCCATGATGCAATACGTACTGACCTATCTGATCAGTTGGCTCCTTCTGCTGATCCTGTCCCTCCTGTTCCCCGATTTGGATCTCACATTCCTTTCTGTGTATTCCTTGCTTCTTTTGGGCTTCCCTGCCTTCTTCCTGGCTAAAAGGATCCTCTTACGAACCATCAAGGTCTTTCAGAAGCAAGCGATCCTCCCCTTGGGGATCTATACCCTCTGTCTCGGTGGCCTTCTGTTTGCCTTCCAGTTCGATCTCTTCGGTATTGTGAGGAAGGTTCCAAAGGCCCCTGCTGTCCAAGAGGTATGTCTGTCCTTAGACCTGCAGGACTACGTTATCCGGGATCCGGCTGCCATACAGAAGCTCATTGATATTCACAGCCATATTATAGAGGAAAGAGAGACCCTCCGTCAGGAGGCAGAGGATGAGGACTTCTCTTCCGACATATTCCGTTACGATTACGGATACAGCTATACCCTGTCCCTAACCTATACCATGGAAAACGGCAGGACCCTGCACCGCACCTATCCCCTGTCATACCATTGGGAGGATGGGGAGTCTCGTGTCCTTTGGTCTGAGCTGGAAGCCTTCTTCCGGGAGGATCACAGAGCAGTGGAGCAGCTGCGTCAGGTGGAAGAGATCACCGAAACTGTGGAGTACAATTCCGGCACCATCATGTCCACAGCAGAAGCCGAGGCCTTCTTCCGTGCATTGGAGAAGGACCTGGAAGCAAATCTGCCGGCCCTTCCCCTATTGGAGATCACCGGCTCCAATACCGACGATCCGGTGGTCATCCGAACAAAAACAGGACTCCTTTATCGTCTGGATATCAGCCGCTTCCCCGCCCCCAATGCCATCCGCTGCCTCCGCGAGCTGGAAAAGAAAAATCCCACCTAAAGCTAACCCGGAATATCCCGATTTATGGAGCAGTTTTGTACCTGTAGGAGCGATGCTATACCATCGCCCGTGACACCTGCAATAATGTCCAAGATCTGGGAAACCTCCGTTTTTTCTCCATCTCCGAAGAGGATATGGAATACATCCGCTCCCTCTTCCAAACCTACGGCGGACATTTTCCCTGTAATTAACATCCAAGGAGTCATCTTATGAAACGATTTTCTGACAATCCCATGGTCCCGGCCTGTCGGCGGGCCAAGAGGCAGCCCTGTATGGCTGCACAGATCGGCATTTTCTTTCTTATATTTCTCATTACGACCCTGGTAACCTCTTTGTTGACAGCGATCCCCGCAGTTTTTATGGTGTTTACAGGGACGGAGACAGATCTGAGCAGTCTTGTAACCTCTCCTACCATGACCCTGGTGAGTCTGTTCGTAACGGTTCTTACCACAATTGGTGCCATGGTCTACTGTCTGTGTATTGAGAAGCGGTCTGCCCTGTCTATGGGCTTCCGAAAGGGCAGCTTCTTAAAGAGCTACGGCAAGGGCTTCCTAATGGGTACGGGACTGCTCCTGCTGTGCTGCGGTATGGGATATGTGTTGGGGGGCTTTACCGTCTCTGTAAGCAAGACCCTTACCCCTGTATACGCTGTACTGTTCCTCCTGGGCTTCGTGCTCCAGGGCTCCTCTGAGGAGGTGCTGTTACGGGGCTACTTTATGATGTCCCTGTCCAACAAGTGCCGTACTGCATGGGCGGTGGGGATCAGCTCCGTGGTATTTTCCCTGCTCCATATCTTTAATCCCGGCTTTGGGCCGGTGGCTTTCCTCAACATTTCCCTTTTCGGTGTGTTTATGGGGCTGTATGTGTTCCGTGAAGGAGATCTGTGGGGGGCCTGTGCCATCCACAGCGCATGGAATTTTGTCCAGGGGAACATCTTAGGGGTCCAGGTCAGCGGTATGGGGACACTCCCCACCATCTGGCAGCTCCGTCCCATAGAGGGCAAGGAGCTGATCAGCGGCGGCTCCTTCGGCATCGAAGCCAGCCCCATCGTCACCGCCGTCCTCTTAGCCGCCATCGCCCTCACCCTCCTGCCTAAAAAAACGAAAAACCAAATTTCATAATACAAGGCCAAATTCCGATTTATGGAGCTGTTCGATTCCCGTACCATGCAACATATCATCGTACAAGGCTGTCGTAGGGCAAGCTGCCCTACGGGATAGTGCGTGATTTGGTGGTTTGTGCCTTTTCAAAC